>CALWOZ010000018.1 GCA_944383305.1 uncultured Clostridia bacterium
TTTATTTGCAAATTTACTATACCACAAAGGGAAATCTTTTTTTATATTTTTTGTTACCTATGTATTATACCTCAACATAAAATATTAATAAAATATAAAAAAAGACTTGCAATGTTTAAAAACTTGTGATATAATCACATAGGAAAAATATAACACACATAAGCTATTTAGTTTAAGGGGTGCTTTTTTAAGTCTTAAACAAGGCTTATGGAGGAATAACCATAGGAGGAAATTAAAATGGGTGTAATCTCAATGAAACAATTATTAGAAGCAGGGGTTCACTTTGGACATCAAACTAGACGTTGGAACCCTAAAATGGCAGAATATATTTTTGCTGAAAGAAATGGTATATACATTATTGACCTTCAAAAAACTGTTAAAAAAGTAGAAGATGCTTATCAAGCAGTTTTTGATATCGCTAAAGAAGGTGGAGAAGTTTTATTTGTTGGTACAAAAAAACAAGCTCAAGATTCTATTAAAGAAGAAGCTATTAGATGTGGTATGTACTATGTAAATGAAAGATGGTTAGGTGGTATGCTTACTAACTTTGAAACTATCAAAACTAGAGTTCAAAGATTAAAAGATCTTGAAGCTATGATAGAAGATGGTACAATGGATTTATTACCTAAAAAAGAAGTTGCTAAGCTTATGCACGAAAAAGAAAAACTTGATAAAAATATCGGTGGTATTAAAGAAATGAAAAAAATACCAGAAGTTATTTTTATTGTTGACCCTCGTAAAGAAAGAATTGCTGTGCAAGAAGCACACAACTTAAATATAACAACAGTAGGTATTGTTGATACTAACTGTGACCCAGAAGAAATTGACCACGTTATACCTGGTAATGATGACGCTATTAGAGCTGTTAAACTTATTGCAGGTAGAATAGCAGATGCTGTTATTGAAGCTAGACAAGGCGAAATAATGACAGAAGCTACTGAAGAAGTTGCAGAATAATTTTTATGTTATTTTTAATAATATAATTAAATATTAATATTTAAAATTATGCCTAAGCCCTCTTGGGCTAGGCTTTTTTAAAGCAATAATGTTTATAAAATATATAATTTATGGAGGTAATTAAAATGGCTGTTACTGCTGCTATGATTAAAGAACTTAGAGAAATAACTGGTGCTGGTATGAGCACTTGTAAAGAAGCGTTAGTTGAAACTAATGGTGATATTGAAAAAGCTATTGAAGTTTTAAGAGAAAAAGGTCTTGCTACTGCTGCTAAAAAAGCAGGTCGTATTGCTGCTGAAGGTGTTAGTTTTGCTCACATTACAGATGATAATAAAGTTGGTGTTTTATTAGAGGTAAATAGTGAAACAGACTTCGTTGCTAAAAATGAAGTGTTCCAAAACTTTGTTAAAGCTGTTGCTAGACAAATAGTTGATTCAAATGCAACAACTGTTGAAGCTTTACTTGAAGAAAAATGGAACGAAGATAACAATGAAACAGTATCTTCTATTTTAACTCAAAACATTGCTACTATTGGTGAAAATCTTACTATTAGACGTTTTGAAAAAGTTGTAAACAATGGAAATAGCTTTTTAGTATCTTATATTCACGCTGGTGGTAAAGTAGCTGTTTTAGTTGAATTTGAAACAGACTCTAAAGATGAAAGATTAGTAGAAGCTGGTAAAAACGTAGCTATGCAAATCGCTGCTATGAATCCAGAATTCTTAAATAAAGAAGCTGTTCCTACTGATTTTATTGAAAAAGAAACAAGAATTTTAGCAGAACAAGTTAAAAATGACCCTAAATTTACAGACAAACCAGAAAAAGTTATTGAAAATACTATTAAAGGTAGACTTGACAAAACTTTAAAAGAAAAATGTCTTCTTGAACAAGAATACGTAAAAGCAGAAGAAAAAGAAACTGTTGCTAAATATGTAGAAAAAGTTGCTAAAGAAATTGGTGCTTCAGTTACTGTTAAAAGTTTTGTTCGTTATGAAACTGGTGATGGTATCGAGAAAAAAGAAGAAAACTTTGCAGAAGAAGTTAGCAAAGCTATGCAAGGTTAACATATGCACCTTAAAAAAATTCCTTAGCCTTTGTTAAGGAATTTTTTTAAAAGTATATATAAATCTATAAATATTATATACTAAAGAAAGGTAAAATTTATGTATAAAAGAATTATACTAAAGCTTAGTGGTGAAGCATTATCAGGAGATACAGATAAATCATTTGATAATGATACTATAAATAAAATCATTTTACAAATAAAAGAAGTTATAGAAAAAGGTATTGAGGTTTGTGTTGTCGTTGGTGGAGGAAACTTTTGGCGTGGTAGAAGTGCCAATGAGTCTATGGACAGAACAAAGGCAGACCAAATAGGAATGATGGCAACAATTATGAATGCCATATACTTATCCGATAGTTTTATGCAAAATGGAATAGATTCAGTTGTTATGACACCTTTTATAGTAGGTAATATGACAGAGCAATTTAATAAACAAAAAGCTTTAAATCATTTATTAAATAAAAAAGTTTTAATATTTGCAGGGGGTATAGGTCACCCGTTTTTCTCAACAGATACTATAACTGCCCTTAGAGCCTGTGAACTTGAAGCAGATGCTATACTTTTTGCTAAAAGTATAGATGGTGTATATGATAAAGACCCTGCTAAATATAATGACGCTAAAAAATTTGATGAAATACCTTGTAAAGATATAGTAGAAAAAAATCTACAAGTTATAGATATAGCAGCAGCTAATTTATGTTATGAATATAAAATACCAGTAATTATTTTTGGATTATTAGAAAAAGATAGCATAATCAAAGCTAGTATAGGAGAAAAAATAGGTACTATTGTAACAATATAATAATTTTGGAGGGAAAAATATGTCTGATATAAAAGTTTTTGAAGAAAAAATGCAAAAATCAGTTTCAAATCTTGAAAGTGAATTAAGTACTATTAGAGCAGGTAGAGCAAATCCACATGTTTTAGATAAAATAAAAGTAGAAGCTTATGGAATGGAGATGCCTATTAATCAAGTGGGTAACATATCTACACCAGAGGCTAGACTTATACAAATAGCCCCTTATGATATATCTACATTAAAAGATATAGAAAAAGCTATCAATACATCAGATTTAGGGATTAATCCTTCTAATGATGGAAAAGTTATTCGTCTTGTTTTTCCAGAACTTACAGAAGAAAGAAGAAAAGAATTAACTAAAGATGTTAAGAAAAAAGGCGAAGATTCTAAAGTAGCTATAAGAAATATTAGAAGAGATGCCATAGATGTATTTAAAAAAATGCAAAAAAATAGCGAAATTACAGAGGACGAACTTAAATCATTAGAAGATAAAATACAAAAATTAACAGATAAATATGTTGGTGAAATAGATAAAGCTATTGAACTTAAAAATAAAGACATTATGTCTTTATAATTAAAAAAAATAATAAAAGTACACCTTTAAAAATTAGATAAAACTAATAGTTAAAGGTGTATTTTTATTATTTTATATATTTTTGTTAAAAATTATTAAATAGTTTAAAAACATTTTATATTTTTTTCCTCATAGCATTTAATATGGCTATAACCGATACACCAACATCAGCAAAGACAGCTAACCACATTGTAGCATCTCCAAAGATAGTTAATGCTAAAACACTAAATTTTATTAATAGTGAAAATATAATGTTAGATTTTACAATATTTAATGTTTTTTTACTAATAATTATACCATCATATATTTTTTTCAAATCATCATTCATTATAACTATGTCAGAGGCTTCTATGGCAGCATCTGAACCAACACCACCCATAGCTATACCTACATCTGACATAGCTAATACAGGAGCATCATTAATACCATCACCAACAAAAGCAACTTTTTTGTTTATATTTTTTTGTTTAATATTTTCAAACATAGAAACTTTATCTTGAGGTAAAAGTTCATAATATACTTCATCTAAACCAACAGTTTTTGCCACAAATTCGGCAGTTTCTTTTCTGTCGCCACTAAGCATAATTGTTTTGTTTATACCAGCCTTTTTTAATAAATTAATAGTATCTTTTGTTTCATCTTTAATTATATCAGATACTACAATACAGCCTATATATTCATTATTTTTAGCTACATATACAATAGTTCCATTATCACTAATAACATTGTATTTTATATTATATTTATTTAAAAGTTTACTATTTCCTAATAAAATTTCATCACCATTAATATTACCTTTAAGTCCGTGTCCGCTTATTTCTTCAAAATTTTCAACTAAATAAGTATTAATATTTTCTATGTTATTTTGACAATATTCAACTATGGATTTTGCAACTGGGTGTATAGACAAGCTTTCTAAAGAATATACAATATTTAATAATTCTAATTTATCAATATTATTTGTGTCTATTTTGCTTATTTCAAAAACACCTTTTGTTAAAGTTCCTGTTTTATCAAATACAATAGTATCAACAAGACTTAAATCTTGCATATAGACACTTCCTTTTATTAAAATGCCTCTTTTAGATGCTGCTCCAATGCCACTAAAAAAGCTTAAAGGTACAGAAACAACTAATGCACAAGGACAAGAAGAAACTAAAAATACTAAACTCTTTTTTATCCAGTATACAAAATTAAATCCTGTAAAAAGGGGAGGTATAATAGCTAAAAATAGAGCAGACAATACAATTATTGGAGTATATATTTTTGCAAATTTGCTAATAAAATTTTCTGTTTTAGACTTTTTAACAGAAGAGTTCTCTACTAAGTCTAATATTTTAGAAACAGTAGAATTTTTATATTCTTTTGTTACTCTTACTTTTAAAATACTAGTATTATTTATACTTCCACTTAAAATTTCATCTCCAACGGATACTTTTCTAGGGACAGATTCTCCTATTAAGGCGCTCATATCCAAAAAAGAACTACCATCTATAATTGTACTATCAAGAGGCACTTTTTCGCCGGGTTTAATTAATATAATATCATTAATTTTTATGTTTTCTGGGTCAACTTTTTCTCCATTTTCTTTAGTTGCATATTCTGCTTTTATGTTAATTAAAGATTTTATAGCTTTTCTAGATTTTCCTACTGCTTTTTCTTGGAAGTATTCTCCTACTTGATAAAATAGCATAACAGCTACGGCTTCAGGATATTCTTTTATAATAATAGCTCCAACAGTAGCCAAAGCCATTAAAAAGTTTTCATCAAATAATTTACCTTTTAAAATATTTTTTAAAGCTTTGATTATTACATCATATCCTAAAATAATATATGTGATTAAATATAAAATAACCATATCAGTAATATTAGCAATTATAAATAGCAAAGCACCTATTAAAATTCGTATAAGTTTAATTTTATTATTATCTTTTTCTATATTATTATTTAACTCTTTATCTACTAATTTTACTTTTAATCCAGGTTCTATTTTATCTATAAGGATTTTAATATTATCTATTTGTTTGTCTATATTTATATTATCTAAAAATTCTATTTTAAGACTTTTATTTATAAAATTTAAACTAGCATTTTTTACAGTATCCATATTGCCCACTTGTTCTTCAATAAGACTAGCACAATGGGCACAATTTAAACCTATTAAATTTAAAGTTATGTATGAATTGTTATTTTGTTGTTCAACTTTTACTCCAGGTTCAATTGTAGATATAATTTTTTGAATATTTTCTATTTCATTTTTAATATTAATATTATTTTTAAAATATATTTTAATATTTTTGTTTATAAAATTTAGACTTGCATTTTCTACAATTTCTAGTTTATTTATTTTTTCTTCAATAAGGCTAGCACAATGGGCACAATCTAAGCCTATTAAGTTTAAAGTTATATTACTTTTATCTTGCATATAAATCACTCCTTATAATTATTTTTATGCAATAGATGAGAAAGACCCTGACTTAAAATTTCAACAACGTGAGAATCATCCAAAGAATATATAACAGCTTTACCTTCTTTTCTAAATTTTACTAAATTATTTTGTCTTAATATTCTAAGCTGATGGGACACAGCAGATTGGTTCATATCCAATGCCTGAACTAAATCTCCAACACAAAGTTCACTTTCTAATAAAGCATATAATATTTTTACTCTTGTAGAGTCTGAAAAAACTTTAAAAAAGTCAGCCATATCATAGATAATTTCATCAGATAAAGATTTGGACTTTATCATATTAACTTTATTTTTGTCAAAACAATCACAAATTTCTTGTTTTATATTGTTATTCAAAATACTCACTCCTAACATATGAACAATTATTCATATATTCATTATATTATATTTATATTATTTAGTCAATAGAATAAAAAAATTAGGTATTTTTTATAAAAATTATCTAATTATATAAAATTTATTGTATAATTTTTAAAATATATAAAATATTTTAAAATATTTACATAAAATTTATATTATAAATCATATTTTAACTAATTATTAATTGTATATTCATATTGTGTTCATATTTATGGTATATTATGACATACATAAAATAAAAACTTATTAAGTATAAGTTAATTTATAAATAATTTTTAAGGGGTGCTTATATATGGACATAATTTTAAATAGTATAGTTTTATTTTCTTTAATATCAACACCATTAGATAAATTTGAATCAAGAGCATATAGATTATATTCAAATCATATTAAAAAACAAAGAGAAGAAAGTCAACAAATAAGAAGTGAAGATATAAATAATATTATGGGAGAAATAGATAATAATTTTAATATAATATCAAACTTATTAACAGAAAAAAATCAATTATCTAATAATATAAGTTATAAATTTGAACAAAAAATAAAGAATAAAGAAAAATTATCTAAAGAACAAATGGATTGTTTTCAAGAATATAATGGCATAATAGTTGAGGAAGAAAAAAATATTTCTAATTATACAAGTAAGATTAATAATAAAAAAGATATGATAAATTTAGAAAATGAACTTATATCTAATCAAAATAATTTTAGTATAATATATAAAAAATTAACTAATATTTTGAATAATCAAATAAAAGTTATAGCTAGTTTGTATCGAGCTATATTTCATTTAAAAATTTCTCTAGAAATATTATAAAAAATAAAGGATACTTGATTATAAGTATCCTTTATTTTTTATTTTAAAATTTAGTATATTTTATACTATTTCATTATTGTATAAAACACAAGATTATTATATAATAGTCATAAGTAAAGTTTGTGAGGTGCATATGTTAAAAGGAAGAATAATAAAAGGTATTGGTGGTTTATATTTTGTAGATACTAATAATGGTATAATGGAGTGTTCTGTCAGAGGAATATTTAGAAAAAGTAAAATAACTCCAACAGTAGGTGATTATGTAAATATATTAACACTATCAGATAAAAACGGAATTATAGAAGAAATATTAGAACGAAAAAATATTCTTATTAGACCTAAAGTATCTAATATAGACTGTGCTGTTATTACATTTTCTATGATTAGCCCTAATATTAATATAGATTTACTAGATAGATTTTTAATATTAGCAGAAAGCCAAAATATTGAAAATATAATAATATGTATTAGCAAATCAGATTTAGCTAATAAAGATGATATAAACTTAATAACACAATTATATAGTAAAATATATCCAGTTGTTTTTACAAGTACATTAAATAATACAGGAATAGAAGAACTTAAAACTCTTATTGATAAAAAAGTTACTGTTTTTGCTGGACCTTCTGGTGTTGGAAAGTCTAGCTTAATAAATGCTATTTTACCTAATGTAAGTTTAAAAACAGGAGATATAAGTAAAAAAATAGAACGAGGTAAGCATACAACAAGACAAGTAGAACTTTTAGAAGCTTGGAAAGGTACTTATATTGTAGACTCACCAGGGTTTACCTCTTTGACTATTGATTTTGTAGAAAAAGATAAACTTGATTATTATTTTAAAGAATTTAGAGATTTTTTAGGCAATTGTAAGTTTTATGACTGTAAACATTTATATGAGCCAAATTGTGCCATTAAAGAACAGATAGGTAAAAATATATCTGAAGAAAGATATAATAGATATACAAAGTTATTAAATGAATTGTTAGAAAGGAGTTAAATATGATTAAATTATCCCCATCTATATTATCAGCAGATTTTGTAAAATTAGGAGAAGAAATAAAAATATTAGAAAAAGAAGGTATTAAGTATATACATATTGATGTTATGGACGGTATGTTTGTACCTAATATATCTATAGGTATGCCTGTTATAAAAAGTATTAGGCAAAATACTAATATGGTATTAGACTCTCACTTTATGATTGAAAAGCCAGAAAGATATATAGATAAATTTATAGAGTTAGGTTGTGATATAATAAATTTCCATTTTGAAGCAACAGATAAACATATGGAAATAATAAATAAAGTAAAAAATAGTAATAAAAAAGTTGGTATGACTATAAAACCAAATACAAGTTATGAAGAAATTTTACCATATTTACAATATTTAGATTTAGTTCTTGTTATGAGTGTAGAGCCAGGTTTTGGTGGTCAAAAGTTTATAGAAGATAGCCTTATTAAAATTTCTGCTATAAGAGATTATATAAATAAGAATGACTTAAAGTGTGAATTAGAAGTAGATGGAGGTATAAAATTAGATAATGTAGAAAAGGTGTTAGAGGCTGGTGCAAATGTTATAGTTGTTGGTTCAGATATATTTGAAAAAGAAGATAAAGCTACTATAATTAATAAGTATAATGAAATATTTAAAAATTTTAGGTGATATTTATGAGAGTTTTAATTATTGGTAATGGAAATATTGCTAACACTAAAATTATACAAAATATTTTAAAACCAAATGATATTATATTATGTTGTGATGGTGGTAGCAAATATTTATTTGAAGAAGGGATAATACCACATTATATAATTGGAGATTTAGACTCATCTATTCCTCAAATAATACAATTTTTTGAAACAAAAGGTGTAATATTTAAAAAATTTAACAGAAAAAAAGATGAAACAGATATGGAACTTTGTATAGATTTTGCAATATCTTTAGGTGCTAGTCAAATAATTATTTTAGGTGGTATAGGGACAAGACTAGACCATACATTAACAAATATAAATTTACTAATAAAAGCAGAAAATTCAAATGTTAAAGCTACAATTATAGATGATAATAACGAAATAAATATAATAAGTAGTAGTATAGAAATAAATGGTAAAAAAGGAGACTTAATATCTTTAATACCTATTAGTACAACAGTTAACGGTATAAATACAACTGGTTTAGAATATCCTTTAACTAATGCTACTATGACAATAGGCAAATCTTTAGGAGTTAGTAATGTTTTGGAAGATATAAAAGCAAATATCTCTATAAAAGATGGATATTTATTAGTTATAAAATCAAAAGACTAAAAGTATTAAAAAATATTAATATATAAATTTAATTTTTGGAGGAAAATTTTATGAAGGGAATAATTAGTGTTATAGGTAAAGATAATATAGGTATTATAGCAGAGGTATGTGGATTTTTATCAAAAAATGAAATAAACATATTAGAAATATCTCAACATATTGTAGGTGGATATTTTAATATGACAATGATTGTAGACATATCTAATGTAGATAATAGATTTAGTCAAGTTATAGAAGGAATACAGAAAGTTGGTCAAAAAATAGGCGTAGAAATAAAGTTACAAAGAGCAGATATATTTGACAGTATGCACAGAATTTAATAACATTAGGAGGAAAATTAATGTTAACAAACTATGAAATACAAGAAACTAATAAAATGATTGAAGAATCTAATTTAGACGTTAGGACAATAACTATGGGTATTAGTCTTTTAGATTGTATAGATTCTGATATAAATAAACTAAAAACTAAAATATATGATAAAATAACAAAAAATGCAAAAAATTTAGTATCAGTTGGAGATGATATATCTAAAGAATATGGCATACCAATTATAAATAAAAGAATATCCGTTACCCCAATAGGACTTATAGGAGCAGACCATAAACAACAAGATTTTGTAGAAATAGCTAAAACTTTAGATAAGGCAGCTGAAGAATTAGGTGTGAATTTTATAGGTGGATATTCGGCATTAATAGAAAAGGGAAGTACAAATGGAGACATACACCTTGTTAGAAGTATACCAGAAGCATTAGCTAGTACAGAAAGAGTTTGTTCATCTGTTTGTGTAGGTTCATCTAGATATGGTATAAATATGAATGCTGTAAAAAAAATGGGTCAAATAATAAAAGAAATGGCATATCTTACTAAAGATAATAGTTCAATGGCTTGTGCTAAATTTGTTGTATTTTGTAATGCTGTTGGAGATAATCCATTTATGGCAGGAGCCTTTCACGGTGTTTCTGAAAGAGATGTAGTAATAAATGTAGGAGTTAGTGGACCAGGTGTTGTTAAAAAAGCTTTAGAAGAAGTAAAGGGTGAAGATTTTGAAGTACTTTGTGAAACAATTAAGAAAACTTCTTTTAAAATAACTAGAGCAGGACAAATAGTAGCAAGAGAAGCATCTAAAAGACTTAACGTTCCTTTTGGTATAATAGATTTATCTCTTGCACCAACACCATCTATAGGTGATAGTATAGCAGAGATATTTAATGAAATGGGATTAGAATATGCAGGAGCTCACGGAACAACAGCTGCACTTGCTATATTAAATGATAATGTTAAAAAGGGAGGAATTATGGCCTCATCTTATGTAGGTGGACTTAGTGGAGCCTTTATCCCAGTTAGTGAAGACCACGCTATGATAGAAGCAGCCAAAAAAGGATTTTTAACATTAGATAAGTTAGAAGCTATGACTTGTGTATGTTCAGTTGGGCTGGATATGGTAGCTATACCGGGAAATACAGAAGCACATACAATATCAGCTATTATTGCTGATGAAATGGCAATAGGTATGGTAAATAATAAAACAACAGCAGTAAGAATAATTCCAGTTGTAGGTAAAGATGTTGGAGAAATGGTATCTTTTGGAGGACTTTTAGGACAAGCACCTATAATATCCGTAAATAAAGCTAATTGTCAAGATTTTATAAATCGTGGTGGAAGAATACCAGCACCTATTCATAGTTTTAAAAATTAATATAATGGAGGAATGATTATGATACAAATATCTAATTTAAAAAGTGCTAAAGTTTTTTATTTCTTTGAAGAAATTAGTAAAATACCAAGACCTAGCTTTCACGAAAAAGCTATTAGCGAATATTTAGTAAAATTTGCAAAAGATAGGAATTTAGATGTAAGAGTAGATGAAGTTTATAATGTTGTTATAAAAAAACCAGCTACTAAAGGATATGAAAATGCACCAACAATAGCTATACAAGGACATACAGATATGGTATGTGAAAAAAATAAAGGAGTAGAACACGACTTTTTAAATGACCCTATAAAACTTATATATGAAGGAGATTTTATAAAAGCAGATAGAACTACGTTAGGTTCTGATAATGGTATAGCTGTTGCTATGGCTTTAGCTATATTAGACTCAGATGATATTTCACACCCTTCAATAGAAGCTATTTTTACAGCTAGTGAAGAATCTGGTATGGAGGGAGTAAGTTTTTTAGATACAAATGATTTAAAATCCTCTATACTTTTAAATATAGATTCTGATGAAGAAGGAATATTTACAGTTGGCTGTGCTGGTGGTGTTAAAACAAATATAAATATACCAATAAAATATGAAGATACTGATAATAACTATGAATCTTATTGTATAGGAGTATATGGATTAACAGGTGGACACTCTGGTATAGATATTAATAAGGGCAGAGCAAATTCTAATAAACTTTTAGTAAGAACATTAAATACTCTATCTAAAGATATAGACTTTTCTTTAAATAAAATAGAAGGTGGAGCAAAAGATAATGCCATACCTAGAGAAGCTGAAGCTATAATCTCTATTGATAATAAAAATATTAGTTTATTAGAGCAAAAATTAAAAAATATAGAAGATACTTATAAATTTGAACATAGTAATACAGACCCAAATCTATCAATTAAAATTCAAAAAGTTGAAAAACAAAAAAAATCTTTTGTTAAAGAAGATTTTAATAAACTTATAACAAGTATAATGATATTACCTAATGGAGTACAAACAGTAAGTGCAGAGATAGAAGGTCTTACAGAAAGTTCTATAAACTTAGGGGTAGTAAATACTAATGATGAAGGTGTAGAAATAATAGCCTCTATAAGAAGTGCTATAGTATCAAAAAAAGAACTAATAATGGAACAAGTACAACTTTTTATAAATAGTATTGGTGGGAAAATAGATTTTAGAGGAGATTATCCAGCCTGGGAATATAATAAAAATTCTATTATTAGAGAAAAATGTATAAATGTATATAAATCAATGTATGGAAAAGAACCAGAATTACAAATAATACACGCAGGTCTTGAATGTGGACTTTTATCACAAAAGATGCCAAATGTAGATTTAATTTCTTTTGGTCCAAACTTATATGATATACACACACCAGATGAAAAAGCTAGTATTTCTTCTATTGATAGAGTATGGAAATTTTTATTAAATCTTCTTAAAGAGATAAATTAGGAGGTAATCTAATGAAATTACCTTGGAATAAAAAATATTTAATAATTTCATTTCATATAGTAATAACATTAGTAATGCTATATGCTTTAAAATATGGTATAGACTTTTTAGCATATATTTTAAAAAATCTTAGTATAATATTTGAAAATATAAAGTCAGGGATAGGCTGGTTTTTATCTACAATTATAGTTGTAGTTATAGCATTTGTATTTGCTTATTTATTAGACCCAGTTGTAGATTTTTTTCAAGAAAAATATGAAATACTATATGAAAAATATTTAAAGGATAAAATAGAAAATATAAAAATAAATTTTAAATCAAAAAATAAGTTTACAAAAAAAAGAAATAAAAAACAACAAAAAGTTGAAAAAGGTAGACTAGAAGGTACTATTTTAACATACTTAACAATTGTTTTAATTATTATGCTCCTTAGTACAGTTTTAGTAAGGAGTATAAGTAAAAGTGGTGCAGGTAGCTTTATAGACAATGTTACTTCGTATATCAAAACGTCTATTTCAGGGTTTCAAGATGATTTAACAAGATTTTATAATGAATTAAATGGAGAATTAATAAGTAATGAAATTTTTGAAGAATATATTTCTCCTCACTTAAATAAAATAACAACAACTTTTACTTCTTTTATATATGATATAGGAAATAATATTATATCTATTATAACATCTGTTGGAAATGGTATAATAAATGTTGTTATTAGTATTGTAATTTGCTTTTATTTTTTAAAAGATAAGAAAATTATAAAAACTAAATTGGAAAATATATGTATAGCATTTTTACCTAAAAAATTTTATAGAGTTACTAAAAATGGTCTTGGTGATATTCACGCAGTATTTTCTGGATATATAAGAGGGATGCTTCTTGATGCTTGTATTATGGCAATACTTATTAGTATAGTTTTATCTCTTATTGGATTAAAATTTTCTGTTATTATTGGCTTAATATCTGGATTTTCTAATGTAATACCATACTTTGGTGCATTAGTAGGATTTATACTTGCAATATGTGTTGCACTTATAAGTGGTGAACCTATGCAAGCCTTATATTCAACCATAGGAATGCTTGTATTACAACAAGTTGACACAATATTTATTGCACCTAAAGTTGTAGGAGAAAGTGTAGAACTTAGTCCAGTTATTGTTATTATAGCATTATCTATTGCTGGAAATCTTTTTGGATTATGGGGTATGGTGTTTGCAGTACCTGTTTTTGCCACAATAAAATTATTCGCTTCCAGAATATATGAAAGACGTAGATTAAAAAATATTTATAAAGATATAAATAATTAAATATATTTGTTATTTTTAGTGACTATATATATAAAGTTATATAAATACTTATTATCTGTATAAACTATCAGTAATATAGCTATAAAAATTATATATTTACTAAGATTAAATGAAGCTTTGTGTTTGGACACCATATTAGGTGTCCATTTTACTTTTAAAACAAAATCAAAAAGCAGTCAATCATATAGATTAACTGCTTTTTGATTAAAACAAATAAAATTAATAAATTAGAATTTTGTTATAGCTTTTCTATTTTAGGTACATAAAAACCACAAGACAATTTTTTCATAATGTGACGATAATCTTTTAATGAAAATATTTTTGAGGTTGATAAAATCAAATATTTGTCATCTTTGTTCGTGACAAAATAATGTGTATTTTCAAACCCATTCTTTTTATAAAAATCTATTCATCTTATTCGCTGAATATAATTTTCTGCCTCTTGGTCTAAGGGTTCTACATTTAGATAAATTGGTTTTCCAATAATAGATGATTTAAAATTGCAGAGCCATATCCTTTTGAACGTATTTCATCATTGACGGCTAAATATAAAACAAATACAATATTTTTATTTTCTACTACATAACTTATACCACAAAAAAAGTTTCGTTATCATAATAAGCGAGAAAATGTACACTTTTACTTAACGTCCAAAGATTTAATAACTACATAGGTATTTGCTCATTTTTTGGAAAAGCTTTTTTCATCAACTGTTTAATTTGAATATATTTAGATAGTTTGTTATTGATTGTCTTTGTTTTTAGTTCAATTTTAATCACCACCTATATAAATTTTAATTTATATGGTAATTATATATTTATACAGTATCACTTATAACATTAAAGTAATTATTATATATCTAATAAGTTTGATTTTATTTAAGAAAAATAATATAAAAAATTGTTTTTAATGTTAAGTATTGTATAAAACATAGGTTAATAACTAATCTAAAAAGCTAATAAAATTTAATATTTGTTCAACAGAGTTGTCAATACCGATTTTACTAGTGTTTAAAACTAAATCATAGTTTGATATATTATCCCATTCTCTTCCAGTATAATAACTATAATAATGACCTCTTTTTTTATCTGTTTTGTGTAAAATACTTTCCGCGTGTTTAGGGTCTACGTCTGGATTTATTTCTAATAGACGTTTAATTCTAAAATCTTTGTCTGCTCTAATATAAACTTTAACAAGTCGTTCTTCTTCTCTAAGGATATAATCAGAACATCTACCAACAATAACAGCAGATTTATTACGAGCTATATTTCTTATAACATCAGACTGAATAGCAAAAAGTTTATCATTAGTTAAAAAATCATTATTTTGAAAAAATAAACCAGTTGTTGAAGGAGTACCCATAGCGATAGAATATAAAAAGCTATTAGTTGGCTTTTCATCTACATTTTCAAATATAGTTTCTGTAAAGCCACTTTTTTTAGCAGCTAAAGATATAAGTTTTTTATCATAAAATTCACAACCAATCTTAGCAGCTAATTTTTCACCAACTTCTTTACCACCGCTACAAAATTCTCTACAAATAGTTACAATTATTTTTTTATTCATAATAAGTACCTCCCTAAAACTATTTATTATTAATTATATCATATTTTAGATATAAAATAAAGTATTCAAATATACAAAAATTATATTATTATATTTGTATATTTAAACACTTTTTAGTAAAAATTTATATCTAAATATTTATTATATCTATTGATATTAATTTTTCATTATCAAATATAAATTTTGCTATAAAAGGCATAATATCTTTTATTTTGTTAAAATGTTCATATCCATAAGAAGAGTTATAAAAATTGAGAATAGTAGAAAGAGAAGTACCGTGAGTTCCAATTACTATATTTTTATTGTTATATGTCTTTAATACATATTTTAATGAATTTATATTTCTATCTTGTACTTCTTTTAAGCTTTCACCATCAGTAAGCTTAAAATTAAAATCTTCCCATTGTTTTTTAGAAAATGATTTAAAATCTTCAATCCAACAGTTAGATATTTGCCTCTCTCTAAAATCTTCAATTAATTCTATATTTTTATTTATATAATCAGAAAATGGCTTTAATGTATCTATAGCTCTTTTATAAGGACTAGATAATATTTTATCTATTTTTTTATCTTTTAAATAATTCAGTATTTTTAATGAATCATTAGTACCTTTTTTTGTTAATGGTCTTTCTAAATCACATTTTATTGAAAAATCTGGTTCACAATGTCTAATAAAGTATATAGTTGTCATATTAATCTCCTTTACAATAGTGTAGTTAATATATAAACAATAAATAAATGTAAAATTAAAGATATTATACATATAAAGTAGAATTTTTTCTTTTTAGTCTTATGGTTAAATAATTTCATAGATAAAAATCCACCAATAAAACCACCTAAAAGAAAAAACTTAAAAAGTGTATTTTCTTTTATACGCCATTTATTTTTTATAGCTTTTCTTTTATCTATAAAGACAAGTAAAAATAGTATAAAATTAATTAGTATATAGTAAGAAAGAATAAAATAAATTATTGTTTCATAATTTCTCTCCAATCAAGGTCACCTCTATCAAGAGTTAAAAGAAGGGCTTCAGCAGTGGCAAGATTACTAGCCAGAGGAATATTGTGTGTATCACACAATCGCATAATACTGTTTATATCATCTTCATAGTCTTTAACATAAGAAGGGTCTCTTAAAAATATAAGTAAATCTATCTCATTATTTATTATTTGAGAGCCTAATTGTTGTTCGCCACCTAAATGTCCAGCTAAATATTTATTTACGTTTAAATTAGCAGTTTCTTGTATTAACGTTCCAGTAGAACCAGTAGCAAAAAGTGTGTGTTTATTTAAAATATGTCTATATGCTATACATAAATTTTCCATAAGAATTTTTTTATTATCATGCGCAACTAATGCAATATTCATAATATGTCACCCCTTAAATTTTAACATTTGTTATATTATAACATAAAAACTATTAAAAAATAAATAAAATTTTGATTATTTTTCAAATAAATTTTTAGGCTTAGTCATACTAACGTTTAATACTAGACCTATACAAGACATATTTACAAGCATTGAACTACCACCAGCACTTAAAAAAGGAAAGGGCATACCAGTATTAGGTAATAAACTAGTAGCAACACCAATATTTACAAATATTTGAAATGCTAGCATACCAACGACGCCTACAACAATAAGCATACCTAATGTATCAACAGCTTTGTTAGCAATAATAAGACATTTACCAACTATTAATAGAGATAAAAAGATGACGATACAACAACCAATAAATCCAAACTCTTCACCTATTACTGCAAATATAAAATCATTATGAGAATAGGGGATATAATTTAGTTGATTCATACTTCCATTAAAAAGTCCTTTTCCCACAAGTTGACCTGAGCCTATTGCCCACGCAGAATTTTTAGTTTGGTATAAAGAACTATCAGTTGTGTTTAAATCAAAAGATATAATAGATATAATTCTATCTAATTGATACTCTTTTAAAATTTTACTTAATATAAAGTATTTCCCACTAATAATATCTATTGCCAATATGATAATAATAGGTATAAAAATAATCAAAATAATTTTTATATATTTAAAATCTAAATTACCTGCAAATATTTGAAAAATTAATATTGCTAAAATAACTAATGAAGCAGATAAAGATGGCTGAGCTTTTATTAATAAAACGGGTATAATTGTTAAAATTCCTAATATTAAAAGATATTTCATTTCGTTTATATAATGTTTGTTTTTATCTATAAATGTTGCTATAAAAATAATCATAAATATTTTACAAAATTCAGAAGGTTGTATACCAAAAATCCATCTTTTAACTTCATTTATAGATTTACCTAAAGGGGACAAAACTAATATTAAAAGTATTAAATTAACAACATATATTGGTATATAAAATTTACATATAAATCTATAATCTATAAAGGCAGCACATAACATAGCAATTATACCTATAATAAACCAAATAATTTGATTCATAAATTCTGAAGATAAGAATTCTTCATTAAATCCAATGTTTAAAGTATTAATTTTATTAGCACTTCCTATTGCTATTATACCTATAATAACCATACAAAATACCATTATAACTAATAGATAATCAAAATAAAGAAGCTTTTTTTTAAGCATGTAAAAATCCTTTCTAGTATAAAATAAATTTTTGTTAATTGTGAATAAAATAATTGCAAAAAAGCAGAGAATGCTCCGCTTTTTAAAAATCTAGACTTAAATATGTAATTAGATTATCCTTGGTTTTTATGCATACTTTTAATAGGTATATTTGCGTAAAGCATAGGAACACTATTTTCTTTGTCATCTGTTTCTGTTTTTGTTATTTGAATATCTAATTCTTCTTCATCTATTTCCATATAGTTTGATATAACACGAATAATATCTGTTTTTAACATTTCTAAAACTTGAGTTGAACAATTAGCTCTGTCATGTATTAAAACAAGTTTAAGCCTATCTTTAGCAACGTCTTTAGACGACGTTTTTTTACCAAATAGATTATTAAATATATCTAGCAACATAATTCCTCCTTTATATAAAAATATACAATAATTATTGAGCCTTTTTATTAAATAAGCTTTTAAATTTATCTAATAATGTTGTATTACTAGATAATTCCATAAGAGGAACTTCATTGCCCATAATTCTTTGAGTGATATTTCTATATGCTTGTCCTGCTTTAGAGTTATTATCAGTAACTGCTGGTTCACCTTTATTAGCAGATACAACAATGCTTTCATCATCAGGCACAATACCTAAAATATCTATTGCCAAAATTTCTGTAACATCTTCCATAGCCATCATATCACCTTTTTTTACCATATCTACTCTAATACGATTTAATATAAGCATAGGGTTATTTAGCTCATTAGCTTCTAAAAGACCGATTATTCTATCAGCATCACGAACTGCAGATACTTCAGGTGTTGTAACAACAATAGCTCTGTCAGCACCAGCAATAGCATTTTTAAATCCTTGCTCTATACCAGCAGGACAATCTATAATTACGTAATCAAATTCTTCTTTTAAAGTATCACATAATTTTTGCATTTGCTCAGGGCTAACAGCATCTTTATCTCTTGTTTGAGCAGCTGGTAATAAAAATAGATTGTCATATCGTTTATCTTTGATAAGGGCTTGTTTTAATCTACAATTTCCCTCAACAACATCTATAAGGTCATATACTATTCTATTTTCTAAACCCATTATAACGTCAAGATTGCGAAGACCTATATCTGCATCTATCATAGCAACTTTTTTACCAGCCAGAGCAAGACCAGTACCTAAATTAGCAGAGGTTGTTGTTTTACCAACTCCACCTTTACCAGATGTAATAACTATAACTTCACTCATTAAAACTCCTCCTGAATATAAAATAAAAATGTGAAATTGTTAATATACATATATATTAACAGAATTTTATAAAAATTGCACTAATTTTTTTTAGCAAATATTAACAAAATTATACATTATCATTTAATTAATTGCTCGACAAAAATTTGATTATCTTTTACATAAGCATATTCTGGCATAATATCTCTTTTTATATCATTTGGGAAATATGCTAAACAGTCGCCTATAATAAGTTGACTAGGCATCATATGTAAAGCAGATATAAAACAATTTTTATCACCTCTACAACCAGCGTGGATTACACCTTTTAACTTGCCAAGGACAACTACATTACCTTCAGCTACTATTTGTCCACCCGGATTTACATCTCCGATAATAACGACACTTCCATTAAACTCTATTTTTTGACCACTTCTTATAGAGCCTTTGTGAAAATGAGTTAGATTATTTTTTGAATCTAATATATAATTTTGAAATATAGGATTATTTTGTTCTATATTTGTCACAGAAGAAGTAGAAGATACTTCTTCCTCCTCTGTGACGTTAATAGTTGGTATATTATTTACAAATGAAATATCTAAGCCAGATTCTTGTGATATTATTTTTAAAAGTTTGCCTTCTTCATCTTCAGATAGATTTCTACCTTTAAATGTAATAGAAATATTAGCATCTTGAAAAAATGATTTTGCATTTTTAACCTTTTCTAAAAGAGCAAGTTCTATATCTTCAAATGTAGCTAAACTATCAAGCATAATTAGAATACCATTTTGAACTCCTTTAAAAATAACTATATTTTTATTCAAAATATTTACCTCCCTAATAATATATAAACTATTTAGTAAGACTATTTGTATAAGTTTTTTCAGGTTCCTTATTAAGTGACAAATATTCTTCTAATATTTTTTTAGTAATTTTTGGTGCAGGAGAATAACTATCATCTCCATAAGGTATAAATACAGAAATAGCTATTTGTGGGTTATCATATGGAGCAAATCCAATATAAACATTATGGTCATTGTAGTTTTTATTTTCTTGTGCTGTACCAGATTTAGCAGCTACTTTAATAGGGAAACCTGAAAAAGCATTTCTTAATGTACCATTAGTTCCACTTGTAACTCTATACATACCGTTATGAACTGCTTGTAAATTTTCTGGTGAAATTTCTATTTTCTTTTCTAAAACGGGTTCATATTCTTGCATTACGTTTTCATTATTATTAGTTATTTTATCTAAAAAATGTAAAGAATATCTATAACCACCATTGGCAAGTGTTGCTGTATATTTAGCTAATATAGCAGCAGTATAGTTATTATATGCTTGTCCAATAGATGTTCTTATAGTGTCACCAGGTTTCCAAGATAAATCTCTTTCGAGAGCATCTGGATTTCTAGATGATTCTACATATCTTTTATAATCTGGAGAGGATATTTTAGATGGATATTTTTGTAAAGATGAAGAGTCATAAAGTTCATATATTTCTACACCAGACCTTTCGTTTAATCCAAAATCCTCCATATATTTATTTAAAATTTCAATACCCATTCTATGAGATATATCATAATAAAAATAGTTACAAGATACTTCTAAAGATTTTTCAACATCAACATTACCATGACTTCCGTGTATCCAACATTGTGCATAAGGTTTACCAGCTTCTGTAAATACGTCCTTATCATAAATAGTTGTTTTAGGTGTTATTATACCAGTTTCTAAAGCAGCTATTGCAGTTATTGGCTTAAAAGTAGAGCCAGGAGCTCTAGGTTCAGTAAACGGACGATTATTCATAGGAGAGGTAGGGTCATTACTTAATTGTCTATAATAATCATTGTCAAAATTATTAACAAATCTATTATTATCATAAGACGGATAAGAAACACTTGAGAGTACATCACCAGATTTTACATCTGTAACAATAACAGAGGCAGATGCTGGAGCTTGTAACATACCAGTCATATGAGGTGTTATTTGTAAAGTATTTAGCTTATCAATAAGAAATTGTAAAGAGGATACATTACCAGATTTTATTCTATTTATATAACTTTCATCATCTACTATAACACCTTGTTCATATAATGCTAAAATTACATTTGTTTGAGAAACTAAATTATTTTTTATACCATCAGATAAAATAGTTCTTGCTTTTTCAAGGTCATCTATTGCAGTAGAGTCTTTAGATATTATATATTCTTTTAAATTATTTGAATAGGTATTACTTTCAGATGATAAAATTTTTTTCATATCTAAATTATTAGCCTTTACCATAGAGGCATAAATATCTTTTGAAGAATAATTAGGACCAGCAGTATTTTTGCCTAAAAGTCTATTGATAATAACATCTCTTAACGTTGTTTCAACAGCATCATATACGACTTGATTTAAGTTTGCATCTAGTGTTAAAAATACATCATTACCAGATATAGGATCAATAGATAATTCTTCATTTTTCTTAATTTTTCTTCCAAGATTGTCCACTTCATAGTATGCAGTGCCATCTACACCATTTAAAGTTGTTTCAAAAGCTTTTTCTATACCTTCTTTACCAACAATATCGTTACTACTATATTCTGTAAAGCCATTACTTTTGTAATATTCAAGTTCTTCAGAATTTATACTTCTTATATATCCTAAAGTATGAGAAAATGACTTACCAGCAGGATAAACTCTTTTACCTTCAACATCTATATATATACCTAAAAATTCTGAAGAATTTTCTTCAATAGTTGCAATAGTTTTTTCACTAACATCGTAAGCTAAAGTTATAGGTATAAACTTAGAAAATCTTCTTTTATAAAGTTCTGACCTAACTAATAGTATTTTTCTTGCATCTTCGTCTGATAAGTTAGAATCTATTTCAAATTTTTCTCTTAATATTGTAAAAGCTTCTTCTGCATTTATTTCTTCAATAGAGACATTTGAAGTTTCTCCTAAGTTCATATCATTTTTCCAAGTTTTTTCTAAAGATTCGCTTCCATTAAAAAGAAATGTATAAGGCTTTTCTTTAGAAATAGGGAATTCATCTACTAATTGTTCTCCATTTTGTTCTAATACATTTATTGTTTTTAATATAACATCATTTATATTAGGTATAGATATACTAGGATCAATATTAACAGTAAATGAAGATTCATTTACAGCAAGGGGACGGCCAAATTTATCATATATATTTCCACGAGGAGCATCTAGAGTTATAGGTTTTGAGATAGTTCCTAAAACTTGATTTTTTAAAAATTCACCTTGAACAATTTGTAAAGTATATAATTTAACTATAAGTATAAAAAATAATATACTAACACCAATGAATATTACTAATAATCTTATATTATTATGATTAATAATATTATTAAAATGTTTTTTCATATTTCACCTCCTAAAATTTTAGGAATTATTGCTTAAATAAGTTTTTCTTTTTACGGTCAAATTTTTCTAACTTTTTATTTATAATAAATAAAATTCTATAAATAAAAAATGAAATAATAGAAGTATATAATGCTTCTGGTATAATTATTGTTTTTAGGAAAATAAATATGTTAGGATATCCTCTTAAAAATGCGTTAAAGAAGAAGAATAAAACTCCGTGAACAATATTAAAAAATAAAGTTAAAAAGAAAGGTATAATAATGCTATCTTTATAAAATTCATTAAATATTTTACCACATAAAAATCCTACTATAAGTCCTATAAAAGCGTTTAGACCTAATAATTGTCCAAATGCAGAGTCTATTAAAAGACCAGAGATAAATCCTATAAGTCCACCTTCAATTTCTCCACGCATAAAAGCAAAAGAAACTATTAAAATAATCATTGTATTAGGTTTAACATTAATTATTTCTATATAATTAAAAACTGTAGTTTGTAAAATAAAGTTTATTAAGATTAGAGCTATATAAGTAATATAACGCAATTATAACCCTCCAAAATTTAAAATTGTTTATAATGATAGGATAGTTTAAATACATTTATTATGTAATACTAACCTTAAAATTATTAATAAAGGTAATATTTACTTATCACCTTTATCAATAATTAGGACTTTTTCAAGGTGTTTAAAATCTACTGCAGGTTTAATTACAGCTGTTTTAGAAAGTTTATTATTGCTATCTAAATAAACTTCTGTTACATAACCTATTGTTATACCGGCTGGATATATATCGCTTAAGTGAGAAGTAACAATTTCATCACCTTCTTTTATTTCGGCATCTTTGTCTATATAATCCATTTTTAGCATACCTTTGTTTGATATATCTCCTTTTACAAATCCTTCATCATCGGTTCTCAATGTTTTTGAACTAACAGAATATGTTCCATTTATTATAGAACTAACTTTAGCATAGTTTGGACCAACTTCTTCTACCTTACCAACAAGTCCACCAAAAGCTAAAACAACCATATTTTTTTCTATACCATCATTAGTTCCTTTATCTATTGTAAAGTTTTCATACCAATTACCAGGGTCTCTAGCGATAATATTAGAGGTTATAGTAGAGTATTGACCATATCTAGAAGATGCGTCTAAAAGTTCAGATAATTTTTCATTTTCTCTTTCTAATTGTTTTAAACGGTTTATTTCTTGATTTTTAAGTTCAAGTTCAATTTTTAACTCTTCGTTTTCTTTTTGTAGTTCATTAATATTAGAAAAAGCTTCAACCTTTTGTCCTATCCACTTTGTAGATGAAGTTAGCATACTTTGAACTGGTGTTATAATAAATCCAAAAGTACGTTCAAAAAGAGTAGGGCTTATTCTATTAAAAGAAAACAATCCTAAAAAAATACATAATATTATAAAAAAGCCTATAAATAATTTTTTATTTTTTATAAGAATCTTCAAATAAAACGCCCCTTAGCTCATTCTTAATCTTTGAGATGATATAAGAACATTTTTTAAAGTATCTATTTGTTCTAAAACCATACCGGTACCTAAAGCTACACAGTTTAAAGGCTCATCAGCTATATGAACAGGCATACCAGTTTCTTCAGATATAAGTATATCAAGACCTTTTAATAAAGCACCACCACCAGTTAAATAAATACCAGTTTCCATAATATCAGATGCAAGTTCTGGTGGAGTTTTTTCTAATGTAGATTTTATAGCATCTATCATTGAATATACAGGCTCGCTTAAAGCATCTTGTATTTCTTTTGCAGTGATAGTAATAGTTTTAGGAAGTCCAGTAACTAAATCACGACCTCTTATATCCATTTTTGTCTGTTCATCTCCAAGATATGCACAACCAATAGTTACTTTAATATTTTCAGCGCTTCTTTCACCAATTGCTAAGTTATATTCTTTTTTAATATAGTTTACAATAGAAGAATCGAAAACATCTCCAGCTACTCTAATAGACTTACTTGTAACTATACCCCCTAATGATATAACAGCCACTTCGCTAGTACCACCACCAATATCTACAACCATATTACCAGATGGTTCTCCAACAGGAAGTCCAGCTCCAATAGCAGCAGCCATAGGTTCTTCTATAAGATAGGCGTTTTTTTCTTTAGCTCCAGCTGCCATAGCAGCTTCTATAACAGCACGTTTTTCAACTTCTGTAACACCAGAAGGAACACATATAACTATACGAGGTTTATTAGAAAATAATGATTTGTTATATGCTTTTCCTATAAAATATTTTAACATTTCTTGAGTAACTTCAAAATCAGCTATAACTCCGTCTTTCATAGGTCTAATAGCTTGAATAGAACCTGGAGTACGTCCAATCATTTTTTTAGCCTCATCACCAACAGCCAAAACTTGTCTTGTTAAAGTATTTATAGCTACTACTGAAGGCTCATTTACAATAATTCCTTTACCTCTTACAAATACTAGTGTATTAGCTGTTCCTAAATCTATTCCCATATCTTTTGTCATTGATAACATATATATCCTCCTAAAAAATAATTATTTATAGTATATCCAAAAATTTATAAAAGTAATACAAAAGGTAATTATATAATAAATTTTTTTAAAAAACTAATTATAATTCAAATTTAATCATAAAAATATTATATAAGGTATGATTTAAAATATAATGTATTATTTTGTCAAATATAATACTATATTCTTATATAATACAATGTTTTTTATTATATATCAAGAAAAAACTAAATCTAATTTGTAAAAATTTTGTGACATAAAAAATTATACTTATTTAGTATATTATAAAGTTTGTTTATAGGTAATCCCATAATAGAATAAAAATCACCTTCTATTTTAGACACTAGAAAGCCACCTTTACCTTGTATAGCATATGCTCCAGCCTTATCCATTGGCTCTAAAGTATTGACATATTCCATTAATTCATTTTTAGAAAAATCAGAAAAATATACATTAGAAGATGAACAAATAGTTTCTTCAAAATAAACATTGTCTTTTAGACCAATAACGCTAAGACCAGTAAAAACAGTATGCATATTATTATTTAACATCATAAGCATATTAATAGCCTCTGATTTATCCTTTGGTTTACCTAATATTATATTATTTATAGATACAATAGTATCACAACCTATTATACATATATTCTTTTCTTTTTTATCTATTTTATTAAAAATATTTTTTGCTTTTTCTTTAGAAAGGGTTTTAACAAGTTCACTACCTTTTAGATTATTAAAAATATTTTCATCTATATTGCTAGGTATTATATCAAAAGTTATACCCATTTGATTTAATAATGCACATCTTCTAGGAGAAGCAGAAGCTAATATAATTTTTTTCATATTTGACCACCTTTAAGATAATTTTTTATATATTAATATAGATATAATCATACCTATAATCCCAGCCAAAGTAAATTTTATAGTAAAAGAAAACTGTATAGATATTATTTCTAAATTTATTGATAAAGGTGATGTTAGACCTATAGTTTTTCCATAACTTAGCCAACTAAGATATTTAATACTTTTAACCATATCACCTATGAAACAACCAATAACTAGACCAGATATAACTGTTAATACAAAAATCAAGTTACTTTTTGAACTTTTAATAAAATCAACCCCTTTTATATAACTAAAAATATTTTTACTATAAATTAAATTTAAAATTTATTAATCTTGTATATTTTATACTAATTTTATATTTTTTTCAACAATAATTTTTAGATTATTTTTAATATTTTAAAGATACTTTTAATAAAATTATTTTAGATAATAAAAATATATAAATAAATTTAATAAAAAGTAATAAAAGACTTAATAGACACATATAAATTATTTAAAAGACAAAGGAGGAAAGTAAAATGGTTATAAAGGACAAGCTTATAAACTATTTTGGTAAAAACATAAAATACTTACTAAATAGTATAGATAGTAAATATTTTGAAAAGGCAGAAGAAATTAGAATTAGATTAGACAGAAATATAACTTTTAAGACATTTGATAAGGAATATTTTGTTTTAAAAAATATGGATATAAGTGAAATATTTTTAGAAGATAAAATATATAAACCTACAATAGAAGATATATCTCAAACAATAGAAACAATGAGTGATTATTCTATATATGCTTTAGAACAAGAATTAAAAAATGGATTTATAACATTAAAAGGTGGCTTTAGAGTAGGTATAACAGGGAAAGTTATTATAGAGGATAATAAAATAAAAACTATAAGAAATATATCTTCTATTAATATAAGAATAGCAAGAGAAATAATAGGGTGTTCTAATCATATTTTAAAATATATATATACACCTAATATAAAATCTACAATGATAATATCTCCGCCTAATTGTGGTAAGACAACTCTTTTAAGAGATATTATAAAAAATATTAGTGACTGTAAAGAAAATGTTGGATTAATAGATGAACGGTCTGAGATAGCAGGAACGTATATGGGCAAAATACAATTAGATGTTGGAAAAAGAACAGATATTTTAGATAGATGTCCAAAATCTGAGGGTATGCTTATGTTATTAAGAAGTATGTCTCCTAGTGTAATAGCTGTTGATGAAATAGGAAGTAATGATGATATTTATGCTATAGAAAAGATATCAAATAGTGGTATTAAAATTATATGTACTATACACGCATATAATATGGAGGATATAAAACAAAAAAATAATTTAAAAAATATATTAAATAAAAAAATATTTGAAAGATACATAATTTTAAATAGAAAAAATGGAATATGTAATGTAGATAAAATATATAATGAAGATTTAATAAATATATATAGTGAGGGCTGTTAAATGTATTTAAAAATTTTTTCTAGTATTATTATTTTAATAGGATTTTCAACAATAGGATTTTATTATTCATATAAACCTATATATAGAAAAAACGACCTTTTGGAAATGAAAAGAGCTTTATTGTCATTATCATCAGAGATAAACTTTTTTTCTAGTATAACAGAGGCCATATTAAATATAGAGAAAAATTTGGACAAACCTATAAAAAATATTTTTGTAAAGTTTAGAGAAAATATGGAAAAAAGACGTGGAGAAGAACTTTTAATATTATGGGAAGAAGCTATAAAAACTGGGTCTTATGAAACATATTTTACAAAAGAAGACATAGAAAACATTAATTTAGTAGGCAAGATAATAGGGTCTTTAGATAGAGAATTTAACATAGAAGGGCTAAATCTTATAATAGAGTATATAAATACTACAATAAAAAATATAGAAAATGAAAAAAGCAAAAATTTTAAAATGTATCAAAGTTTAGGAATTTTGTCTGGACTTATGATTATAATATTATTAATTTAGAGGTGAAAATATGGATGTTACAGTTATTTTTCAAATAGCAGCCGTTGGTATATTAGTATCTGTTTTAAATCAAGTTCTTATAAGAGCAGGTAGGGAAGAACAAGCTATGCTTACAACATTAGCAGGGTTAGTTGTGGTATTATTTTGGGTTATACAATATATAAGTGAGCTTTTTGAGACAGTTCAAACATTATTTAGTCTTTAGCCTTTTAGGAGGTGTAATTTTTGGATATTTTAAAAATATGTATAATAGCTATTATTTCTGTAATAGTAATTTTAACTATAAAACCTCAAATGGCTAATATATCTATTATGATTGGAATAGTTAGTGGAGTAATAATGTTTATAATGATTATACCCACACTAGAAGAAGTTTTAAACTCAATATTAGATATAGTTTCTATGCTTGATATAGGGATAGAACATATAGGTATTATATTAAAAATAATAGGAATATCCTATATATGTGAATTTTCTTCACAAATATGTATAGATGCAGGAGAAAATGCTATTGCATCAAAAATAGAATTGGCAGGAAAAGTTCTTATTATGTTTATATCAATACCTATTATCACAAGGCTTTTAGGCTTAATAACAAGTCTTATGCCTTAGGAGGACACGAGATGAAAAAATTTATATTTATTATAATTTTTACTTTAATTTTTGCTAAATCAATATATGCTAATAACTATTTAACAGAAGGAATAGACAGTCTGGATATAGAACAATATGATACAGTAATAAACAATAATATTTATAAAAGTGATTTTAAATTTTCAGATATAGTTAAGAGTATTTTATCAGGAAAAGGTGTAGACTTTAAGATAACAAGTATAATTAATTACATAATAAAATCAGTTTTTGATGAGATATTTATAAATTCTAAAATAATAAAAAATGTAATATTAATAGCATTTTTATCAGCATTTTTTAAAATTTTGACAGAAAACTTTAAAAATCAAAGTGTTTCAGAAATAGGATTTTATACAACATATATGGTTGTAGCCACTCTTTTAACTTCTAGTTTTAATACAGTTGTTGATATTTTATATACTACGGTAGATAGTATATCAAATATTATAAATGGAATAATGCCTATGCTTGTAGGATTATTATTTATGTCAGGTGCATCTAGTAGTGCTACTTTATTTAGTGGATTTATATTAACCTCTTTAAGTGTATTATCATTTTTTATGAAAAATATATTTATACCTTTTATAGCAGGTACGGCTATTTTAAACGTTATAAATTATATTACACCAAAAGAAGTTTTAAATAAACTTATAGATTTTTTAAAATGGCTTATAAATTTTTCTTTAAGGGGATTAGCCTTAGGACTTGGATTTATAATATCCATTCAAAGAATAGGAGCTCCTACATTAAACTCAGCTATAAATAAAACTGCAAAAACTTTTATAAGTTTTGTACCAGTTGTAGGAGATGCAATGACAGGCGCAGTAGATAGTATTATGTATTTTGTAGGACTTTTAAAAAGCGGAGTAGGTATAGGAATACTAATAACTATATTACTTTGTTCTGCTGTACCAATAGTAAAATTAATAGCCTTAATATTTATATATAAAATAACTGCTATATTAATAGACCCTATAAGTGATAATAGAATAACCTCTTGTGTAGATACAATGGGAGAATACACAAAATTAGTATTATCAAGTTTAATAATATTTTTAATTTTGTTTATATTTTTTATAGCTGTTATGCTAACAGTGTCAGGATAAAGGAGAGTTTATGATAGATTATTTTTATGATTACATAAGAAATATAATTTTATTTTTAGTGTTTATGTCTTTTATACAAGTTATCTTACCTAATAATAAGTATCGTTCTTACATAAATCTAGTTTTTGGTATGATATTAATATTTATTATGATACAACCTATAAATAATATATTTAATGGAATAAATAGTATAGATAGCTTAAATATATTTAATAAAAAAGATTTTGAAATTAACTCAAATATAGACTCTGAAAAATATAAAGATGTACAAAATCAAATGGTTAAAAATGCTTTTCAAGATAATATAAAAGCTCAAGTAGAAAGTATATTAAAAAATGAATATACTATAAAAGAAATAAATTTAGAACTATATGAGAATAAATATGAAGAAATAAATATTGATAAAATCTATTTAACTTTAAATAAATTTAATAAAAATATTTATATAAAACCTTTTAATGAAGATGAAAATATGCAAAATATTGAAAAAAAAGAAATAAATAATATAAAAAATTTAATTTCTGACTTCTATAATATGCCTAACGAGAATATATTTATAACAATAGCATAAGAAAAAAGGAGAAGAAACATATGAATGTATTTAGAAAAATATTTCAAGATAAAAAAAATTATTATAACATATTAGTTGCTATTTTTTTTGGTATATTACTACTTTTTTTAAGCAATAATTTTTTTAAAAGTAATAATAATAAAAATAATAGCATAGATTATAAAGGACAATCCGTAGAAGTTAGCGAAGGGGATAACACATATGAAGCACAGCTTGAAAAAAGGTTAGAAACAATTTTATCTAAAGTAGCAGGGGTAGGCAATGTAGATGTTATGATAACATTAGAAAATGGAAGAGAACTTGTAACAAAAGATGATATTGTAAGAGAAAACTCAACTACTAATGAGGAAACTATAAATGGGGATAAAAGGCAAATTGTATCGGATAAAACTCAATCTAATACAGTTAAAACAAGTGGTGATGAGCCAGTTATTTTAAAAGAAATTAGTCCTAAAATATCTGGAGTGTTAATAGTATCACAAGGAGGAGGGAACGTAGAAATAAAAAATACACTTATTAATGCAACTAATGCATTATTAGGAGTAGAAATACATAAAATAGAAGTGCTAGAGATGAAATGATTTTTTATAATTAAAAATCGTTTATCAATAATTTTTAAATTATTATTAATAAGGAGGAAACAAAATGTTTGCACTTAAAAGAAATCAAATTATAATAACAGCTCTTGTAGTTATGGTAGGAGCAGCAGGATACTTAAATTATGTAGGGAATAATACAGAACCTACGGAAGTTGTTTTAACAGATGATGGAGATATAACAGGACTTGTTCCAGATTATGACTTATATGGTGAAGAAGTAGTACATAATGAAGAAAACGTAAATGAAGAAAGTGTAACAGCATCTACTGAAAATACAGATGATGAGGCTGGAAAGGCAGTTTTTGTTAATAATAGCAGTGATACCTCATATTTTGTTCAGGCAAAATTAGAGAGAGAACAAGCTAGAGCAAAACAAAAAGATATTTTAACAGAAATGATTAATAACAGTAATATTGACCAAGACAAAAAAGCAAATGCTGCTGATGAAATGCTTAAAATTCAAGAAAGAATAGAAAAAGAAACAGCAGCTGAAGCTATGATAGAGGCGAAAGGATTTGACGAAGTGTATGTTAGAATTGATGATGATACAGTAGATGTAGTTGTAAATAAATCCGAACTTAGTGAGTCAGAAATCGCTCAAATAGAAGATATAGTAAAAAGAAAAACTGGTGTTACTGTAGATAAAATTAGAATAAGTCCTATAAAAAAATAATATTTATTAAAGACTATACATTTAATGTATAGTCTTTTAATTATATTTATTTGTTGTAACAAATTAAAACTATATATAATTGTAATTTATGTAAATTATGGATATATTTGGGAACAATAAAATAAATTTTATTGTATATATTAATAAAATTCAAATTGAAAGTAAAATAAAATAGGTTAAATATTAATATAAATAAATTTAGTTATAAATTTATTATTAACTTATTGTAAAATAATATGTTGACATTGGTAATTAATAGTATTATAATAGCAGAAATAGTTATAATTTGTATAATATTATTATAAAAATGAAATTATGTATATTAATGAAGTATTTGAAGTAGAGGTAAACGAAATAAATGAACCTAATTTATAAGTCTTAGATAATATTGACTTTGAACTTGCTGGTGGAGCTTGTGGTGTTGGTTGCATAGAGAATATTTAACTAGTTATTTTACAACACAATAGTAAAATTTATTATAATATCAAGGAGGATGAGTAGTATGAACATTAATGAAGTATTTGAAGTAGAGGTAAACGAAATAAATGAACCTAACTTAGAAGTCTTAGATAATATTGACTTTGAACTTGCTGGTGGAGCTTGTGGTGTTGGTTGTATAGAAAATATTTAATGTAAATTATTTTTAATACAAAATAGGTGTTATAGTTAATTTTTTAATTTGTAATACCTATTTTGTATATATTAATTTTTGTTTGGAGGAGAGGATATTAAGATGAAAAGATATGATAAAAACAATACACATATTATGTGTTTAGATAATGTTGGATTAATTTATGATGTTCCGACAAACACTATTTTAAAAACTTCCTCAGAAATAGCAAATGAATTAAAGTTATTACAAGAACGTTATGATACAAATTTAGAATTAAGTATGGATAAAAAATTAAAAGATAAAAATTTAACAACTCCAAGGCATTCATTTTGGTGGGAAAAAAAGATTCTTAACAAATTAACACTTAATATTACTTCTCGATGTAATTTAAGATGTAAATATTGTTATGCAAATTTTGGAACATATTCAGAGTATTCCTTAGATGATATGAGTCCAGTAGATGCAATAAAATATATAGATTCTATAATTGATATTGGTATTTCTCATATAGACTACATACAATTTTTTGGTGGTGAACCATTATTAGCAATTAATACAGTAGAGGCAGTTTGTAAACATTTTACTGAACTATATGAACAACAAAAAATAGATTCTATCCCTGTATTTAAAATGATATCAAACTTTGTTTTTAATAATCAACTTATTTATGATGTTATTTCAAAATATAATATACGAGTTACAGTTAGTATTGATGGTTCAGAAAAAATTCATAATATGCAAAGAGTATTTCCAAATGGTAATGGAAGTTATAATATTATAGAAAAAAATATTGAAGTCTTGAAAAATAATGTAGTAGGTATTGAAGCGACTTATACTAAAAATCACATTGAAAATAATATTTCTTTTAAGCAATTAAGTAAATATCTTTCTAACAAATTTAATTTACCAGAAAGTTCAATAATGATTGTTCCAGTAACAGGAAATGAAGAATTAGAAGTTCCAAAGGACTCAAAGTTATTACAAGATCGAAATGATGGGTTAATAGCAGAAGATGCTAATATTTTATTTGCTTATTATCCTGAAAAACAAACAGATATGTTTTGCTCTGCAGGATTTAATTCATTGTGTATAATGCCAAATGGCGATATATATCCATGTCATATGTATGCTACTAATCGAGCTTATTGTCTAGGAAATATTTCAGATGGATACAATTTTTCTGAAATAAAGGAAAAGTTATATAATCTTCCTTTAAAAAGTAAAAATAACCATAGTAAGTGTAGAACATGTTGGGCTAGAAAAGTATGTCATCTTTGTCCTGCCAAATCTTTGATTTCTAACTGTTCTGATTATGAGTTCATTTCAGATTTTTCATGTGAAAAAAGAAAAAAACATTATGAAAGAGTACTTATTAAATCAATTTAAGGTTAAATAAAGAGGTGAAATTATGTTATATTTAATAAAAAATATTAAAAACTTAATATGGACTTATATAGGAGTAACTATTATATGTGTATTTATGGCATTTACCTCTATACTTACAGCGAATATGATGGGAAAGGTAACTCAATTATTCACAGAAGCTATGTTTAACCAAGTAGGTATAAATATTTTAATTACTATTTTAGTGTTTATACTAGATGGGATAGTATGTTTAGTATATTCAGTGTTATGTGGTAAAATAGAATCAACTACATATTCAAAAATTCAACAAAAGTCTTTTTATCAAATTTCACATATTTCTGTTGAAAGTTCTTTAATGAATAACCAAGGAGATATATATACTAGAATAAATAGCGATACAAACGAAGTTATAGAATATCTTTCAAAAAATTTCCCTACAATTTTAATGCAAAGTATACAATTAATATTAATTTCAATATATATACTTGTATTAGATTGGAGAATTACAATAGTATATTTATTAACTTTGATTGTATCGCTATTATTACAATCTACTTTAAGTAATAGCTTGAAAAAAACTAGTGAACAAGTTAAGAAAAATCAAGTTGAAATGAATATATGTTTAAAAAATAATATTAATAATCGTATAACAATAAAAGTATATAGAGCCTATAATTTTATTAATAATTTATATGAAAAAATAGAAAAAAATTTATTTCATAAAAATATATCTTTTAATATTCGTGCTATGCCAATACATATGGTTGGTATTTTATGTGGAATTATGCCAATAATCTCTCTATGTTTGACAGGGTTGTTTTTTATTCCTAAAGGTATACTTAATATAAGTTCATTTATAGCAATATTTTATTTATGTCAAAAGATATTACCATATCAATTACATTATATAGATTTATTTATAAACACAAAAAAAGTTCAACCATCGTTTAATAGAATTGTAGAATTATGGAAAGAACCTATAACATTTGATAAGAAAAATCTTAAAGAAAATAACAAAGACGGAACAATTATATTAGAAGATATTTGGTATAAATATCCAAATACAGATAACTGGATAATAAAAGGAATATCACTTAATATTCCTAAAGGTAAAAAGGTGGCTTTTATTGGTAAAAGTGGTTGTGGTAAATCAACTTTACTTAAAATAATTGGAGGCTTAGCCTTAGCACAAAAAGGCAATGTTAAAGTATCAAATGCTATCCTAACAAGCCAATTTCCAAAATTTTTCTCAGGAACAATTAAAGAAAATATATGTTGTTTTGAAAATAAAGAAAATAAAGATATTATGTTTTCTTGTGAAAATGCTGAGATAAATGACTTTTTAGCCGAACTTGAAAATGGTATAGATTTTGACTTAAAAAATAATGCAACAAATTTAAGTGGAGGTCAACGTCAACGTATAGCATTAGCTCGTGCTCTTAACATATCAAACTCTATACTTCTATTAGATGAATCTTTATCTGCATTGGATTCAGAAAGTGCAAATAAAGTAATTGAAAAAATAATCAAAAATTATCCAGAAATGACTATTGTTATGGTGTTACATCAACAGGAGTTTTTGCCATTAATGGATGAAATATATATATTTGAAGATGGTGAAATATCTGGATTTGGAACTTATCAACAGCTTATTGAACAAAATCTTTTGTGAGGTAATTATAATGAAAATTAAAAATATAAAAAATGAATACAGTTTATATTTTAGACTTCTTAAATATACAAATAAAAATTTAATATTATTTATAATTTGTACTATTATTAGTGGGATTGCTGTATTTTTAATTTTTTCTTCTATTGGTATATTGTTAAGTAATATTGTTGGAGCTATAAATGGAGAGACTACACAAGATTACTCACTTAGTTTAATGTATATATTAGTAATATTTATATTTGCAATATTATCTAGTTTTTCTGATATAGGTTTTGTTTATGTAGAACAAAAATTGCAAATTTTATTAAGAAATAAAATGTTGAAATCATATTTTAAAATGGATGAAAATATATCACATAAATATTCTAATACAGAGGTACTTAACCGTGTTACTGAAGATGTAAATCAATCTACATTTTTAATAAGTTATTATATGAGTGGATTTATATTTCAACCAATTTTATCAGGCTTATTTTCAGTCATATTACTTTATATGGTAGATTGGCGTATAGCTGTATTATGTCTAATTTGTACATTAGGTAATTTTATTTTTAGCCGACTTACTATAAAATGGGTACGTAAGATTAGAAGCAATATTGTTAATGGAAAAAGTCAAACATCTAATTTTATGCAAGAATGTATTGAAGGTGCAATTGAGATGCGAACATTTAAACTTTATAAAACTTTTAACAATAGTCTTTATAATAAATTAGAAAATATATCTTATAATACTAAAAAATTTGCTTTTATAGAAGGATTAAGACGTCAAATATCTAACATATCAAATGATTGTTTAACAATTATTATTTTGTTATCTTTAGGGGCTTTACTTGCATATTATAAAATAATAGATTTTTCTAATATTATGTTGTCAATTCCTCTTTCAGACCAAATAGGGCAAATGATAATGGCGGTTGCTAATTTTACATCAATTGTAAAACAAAAATCACCACATTTAGAGAGAGTATTTGAAATTATAGACCTTCCTCAAGAATTAGACAATAAAATAAACTCTAATTTACAAAATAATATTAAAGATACATCTCAAATAATATTTGATAATGTTTCTTTTTCATATGAAGAAAAAGAAGTTTTAAAACAAGTAAGTTTTAATATTAAAAAAGGGGAAAAAATAGCTTTTGTAGGAGAAAGTGGAAGTGGAAAGTCTACAATTATTAAAATTTTACTTGGACTATACAATAATAATTATGGAAATATTAATGTTTTTGGTTTAGAAAAAGAAAATTGTAGTATTGAAAAATGGAGAAGTAATTTTTCATATTTACCTCAAGACATTTCATTATTTAATCTTACAGTAGCAGAAAATATTTCTCTTGGAAATGGTAATTTAGAAGATATACGTACTGTAGGTAAAATGGCAAATATAGATGAGTTTATTTCTAATAAACCTAAAGGATATAATTTAAAATTACAAGATGGTAATGTAGAATTTTCAGGGGGTCAACTTCAAAGAATTGCTCTTGCACGCTGTTTATTTAAAAAATCACCAATTATATTAATGGATGAACCTACATCTGCTTTGGACAAAGAATCTGAACAAATCATAAAAGAAACTATTGAACAACTTCCACAAGATATAACTATAATAGTAGTAACACATAGACTTAATCTTACAAAAAACTTTGATAGATTGTATGTATTAGAAAAAGGAAGTATTATAGAAAGTGGAAATCATAATGAATTATTAGAGAAAAATGGTAAATATGCGTATCTTTGGAACATACAAGATAATTAAAATAAATATATTTATATAAATTTATTTATATAAATTTATTAAACTATATTTTTTACATTTTATTTTAATAACATATTAAATATTAATAATTAAATATTAATATTTTTATTGGATAAATTTTTAATTAACCTGATTTTTGTATATTAAAAAGTCAGGTTAATTTTATATTAAATAATAATAAATATTATATATATAATATATGAAAATTTATAATTTATTAAATATAGGGGATATTTATAACTATTCGCTAAATGAAACTTTAGCGAATAGTTATGCACAAATAATGAAAAATAAGGTTGTATATATTTAATTATATATACAACCTTTGATTTAGTATTTAGTATTTATTGTTTATTATTTATTGTTTATTATTTATTATTTATTTTTATTTAATAATTCTTTTATTATTCTAGTTATTTGTATGATTAATGTTGGCATTAAAGATAAAAGTAAAATAGCTATAAAGTTATTTGTACTTAAAGGTTCAACCTCAAATAAAGTTTGTAACGGAGGCACAAATAATACTAAAATTAATAATATTAATCCAGTTAATATAGCATATATTATATATTTATTACTAAATAATCCTTGTTTTATAATAGATTTTCTACTTCTAGAGTTAAAGCTATGCCATAATCTAGCTAAACATAATGTAGAAAAAGCCATTGTACTAGCTGTTGCATTATTAGTTTTTAAACCTATATAAAAAGCTATCATTGTAAATATAGCTATATTAATACCGTGTACAATAATTTCTTTGAAAAAATCTTTTGTTAATATGCTTTCATCTGCTTTTCGAGGTTTTTCTTTTATAATATCTTTTGTAGGACTATCCATACTTATAGCTATTGCTGGTAAGCTATCTGTTAAAAGATTTATAAATAGTAAATGTACTGCACTAAAAGGTATTGGTAAAGCCATTATAGATGTGTATAAAACGGCTAATATACCAGATGTGTTACCAGATAATAAAAATTTAATAGAATTTTTTATATTAGCATATATATTTCTACCATTAGCTACAGCTTTTATAATAGTAGCAAAATTATCATCTGTTAATATAACAGATGCAGCATCTTTAGATACATCTGTACCAGTTATACCCATAGCTATACCAATATTAGCACTTTTTAAAGCTGGTGCGTCATTTACACCATCACCAGTCATAGCTACAATATTACCCTTTTCTTGCCAAAGATTTACTATTCTTATTTTATGTTCAGGTGAAACTCTAGCATAAACAGATACTTTATTTAATATTTTACTAAGTTCTTCATTTGTCATATTGTCAAGTTCTGTACCAGTTAAAGATATATCACCGTCTTTAAATATTCCGATTTGTTTAGCAATGGCTGTTGCAGTAACTTTATGGTCGCCAGTTATCATAACAGGTAATATACCAGCCATATGACAATCTTTAACAGCTTGCATAGATTCTTCACGTGGAGGGTCTATCATAGAAATAAGCCCTACAAATGTTAAATTATATTCTTCATTTAAGTCTATTTCTATATTATTAAGTTGTTTTTGAGCGAAAGCTAAAACTCTTAATCCATTTTCACTCATTTTTTGATTAACATTTTTAATATTTTCTATGTCTTCACTTGTTATGTTACAAATTTGACCGTCTTTCATAATATGGTCAACTCTATCTAAAATAACATCTATTGCCCCTTTTGTAAGCATAATATAGTTATTATCTAATTTATAAACTGTTGACATAAGTTTTCTATCAGAATCAAAAGGAATTTCAGAAAGTCTTTTATTTTCTTGAATAATTTTATTATAATCTAAGCCATTTTTTATATAGCTTTCTACAAGGCTTGTTTCAGTTGGGTCTCCAGTAGCTTTATCATTTAATATATAAGAATCATTACATAAAACACTTATTTCTAAAAGACGTTTTCTACTAGCCTCACCTATAAAATATTCTTCTTGAACAGTCATTTTATTTTGAGTTAATGTACCAGTTTTGTCTGAACATATAACAGATACACATCCAAGTCCTTCTACTGCACTTAAATTTTTAATTATAGCATTTTGTTTAGCCATTTTAGTAGTACCAATAGCTAAAGCGATAGTTACTATTGAAGATAAAGCTTCAGGTATAGCAGCAACAGCTAGAGATACAGCGAACATTAAAGAATCTAACATAGGCATTTTTCTGTATATACTAAGTGCGAAAACTACTAAACATATACCTATTATAATAATAGAGAGTTTTTTACTAAAATTATCTAAACTAACTTGTAAAGGAGTTTTTTTATTTTTAGTAAGATTCATTAAAGTAGCTATTTTACCTATTTCTGTTTGCATACCAGTACTAGTTACTAATGCTATGGCTCTACCATAAGTTACTAAAGAAGATGAAAATACCATATTTTTTCTATCGCCTAATGCAATATTTTCATTATCTATTTTTTCTGTAAATTTATCTACAGCTTCAGACTCACCAGTTAGAGCACTTTCATTTACTTGTAAAGAAAAGCTTTCTACAATTCTTGCATCAGCAGGAACTACATCACCAGCTTCAAGAACTATTATATCACCAACAACTAAGTCTTTAGCTAATATTTCTTCTCTGTTGCCATTTCTTATAACTTTGGCTACTGGTGCATACATACTTTTTAAACTTTTTAGAGATTGTTCTGCTTTAAAGTATTGTACAGTACCTATTATAGCATTTAGTATTATTACACAAAATATTACAACACTACTTTCTACATTTCCAGTAATCATAGATATAATACCAGCTATGATTAAAATTATAATAAGTAAGTCTTCAAATTGAGATAAAAATACCATAAGAGGACTTTTCCTTTTTTCTTCTTGTAATATGTTATATCCATATTTTTCATACCTTTTAGGTAAATCCTCAGTATTTAAACCTTCTTTTTTAGAATTCAATTCTAAAAAAGATTCTTCTACACTTTTATTGTAAAAGTTCATAAAGTTTCATCCTTTCTTTCATTATAAATTTTAATGTTTAGTAAAAGCCTCAAAAATAGCAAGACCCTTACCAAAATGATTTGATAAAAGTCTTGCTATTTAAAGTAAATGCGAGTTAAAAAACTGTAATGACGCAAGTACTACAAGATAAATCTTGCAAGCTACTCCCTTTTTTCAATGGAATAAATATACCATAAAAAACAATATATGTCAAGGATTAAATTACTATTTTAAATTTTCATAGTTAAAGCTATTCTTTTTTTATCAATATCAACAGATAGTATTTTAACATCTATAATATCAGATACACTAACTATTTCTAAGGGGTGTTTAATAAATTTATCAGTCATTTCAGATATGTGTACAAGTCCATCTTGATGAACACCAATATCAACAAAAGCACCAAAATCTATAACATTTCTTACAGTTCCTTTTAATATCATACCTTCTTGTAAATCTTCCATAGTTAAAATATCACTTCTAAGTATAGGTTCAGGCATTTCATCTCGAGGGTCTCTTCCGGGCTTTTCCAATTCTTTTATAATGTCTATTAAAGTTGGTTCACCAACATTAAGTTCTGTTGCGATTTTAGGAATATCTATATTTTGGCTAATTTTACTGCCTATATTATTAATATCTATATTTAGCTTTTCAATAAGTTTTTTAGCCACCTCATAACTTTCTGGGTGTACAGAAGTATTATCAAGTATTTGGTCTCCATCGGTTATTCTTAAAAATCCAGCACACTGTAAAAAGGCTTTTGGACCTAACTTATTAACTTTTAAAAGTTCTTTTCTATTTTTAAATTTACCATTTTCTTCTCTATATTTAATAATATTTTTAGCAACACTTGAAGATATACCAGCTATATAAGATAATAAAGATGCAGAAGCTGTATTTAAGTCTACACCAACATTATTAACACAACTTTCAACAACCCCTTCTAACATTTCAGATAGCCTTTTTTGATTTATATCGTGTTGGTATTGCCCTACTCCTATGCTTTTAGGGTCTATTTTTACAAGTTCTGCTAATGGGTCTTGAAGTCTTCTTCCGATACTAACAGCGCTTCTAAGTGCAACATCAAAATCAGGGAATTCTTCAGATCCTAATTTTGACGCAGAATATACAGAAGCACCAGCTTCATTTACTATAATATAAAATAAAGGAATATTTAATTCTTTTATTAAATCTACAACAAATAATTCACTTTCACGTGAGGCAGTTCCGTTTCCAATAGCTATAATTTCAACACCATATTTTTTAATATATTCTGTTAATAACTTTTTAGCCTCATCTATTTTAGGCTTAGAACCAGTTGTAGCATATATTACACCAGTTTGTAAAACTTTACCTATACCGTCTATAACAGCTATTTTACAACCAGTTCTAAATCCAGGGTCTATTGCTAGAACTACTTTGTCTTTTATAGGAGGTTGCATTAATAATTGTTTTAAATTTTCTCCAAATACTTTAATAGCCCCTTCTTCAGATTTTTCTGTCAAATAATTTCTTATTTCTCTTTCTATTGAAGGAGCAATAAGCCTTTTATAACTATCTTCTATTGTTTCAATAATATATTTACTATCTTCTTTTAATATTTTTGATTGTAATATTTTTAAAATATCGTCTAAAGGTTCTTCTATTTTTACATTTAAAAATCCTTCTTTTTCACCTCTATTAATAGCTAAAACTCTATGTTCTGCTATTTTACTTACAGGTTCAGAAAAGTCATAATACATATCATATACAGAGTTTTCTTCCTTATTAGCTTTTGTTACAATAATCCCCTTTTTAAAGAATTCTTTTCTTATTATAGTCCTATAAGAAGCATTATCGGATATAATTTCAGCGATAATATCTTTAGCCCCATTTATAGCATCTTCTATTGTTTCAACATTTTCATTAATAAAATCTTTAGCTATTTCTTCTATGTTATCGTTTTTATTTTGTTCTAAAATAATATTGGCTAATGGTTCTAAACCTAATTCTTTAGCTATTGTTGCTCTAGTTCTTCTTTTAGGTCTAAATGGTCTGTATATATCTTCTATTTCTGTCATAGTGCTAGCTTTGTCTATTGATAATATTATATCTTCTGTTAAAAGCCCTTGTTCCTCTATAAGTTTTTTTGTCTGTTCTTTTTTTTCTTCTAAATTTCTAAGATAGTTTAATCTATCAAATATTTCTCTTAAAACTTGGTCATCTAATGCACCAGTCATTTCTTTTCTGTATCTAGCTATAAATGGAATAGTATTACCCTCATCTATTAAATTTATTACATTTTCTAGATAAGATTTTTTTACTCCAAATTGTTGTTGTAAACTATCTAATATGTTCATTTGTGTACCACCTTGTTTTCTATTTCTTTTATACCATCTTCAAATATACCATAAAATTTATAATTTATTTCGTCTAAAAAATCTATTATAACAAATGTACAAACACTAGACCCTCGAGGAAAAGATATACTCCCAGGATTTAGTATTAAAAAATCATCTTCATAAAAAGCAGAAGGTTTATGAGTATGTCCATATAATCCTATATTTATCCCTATTTCACATAATTTATAATATAATCTATCTATACCAAAATATACATTATATTCGTGTCCGTGAGTTAAAAAGATTTTGTGACCATTAATATCTACTATCTCTTCATTAGGAATGTCAGTAAAGTCATTGTTTCCAGCCACTTGAATAAATATTTTATCTTTAAAAATTTTTTTAATTTTTTCTAAGTCTTCTACATAATCTCCTAAATGTATTATAGCTAAAATTTCATTTTTAAATTTTTCTATTGCATTTTGCATATTTTTTATATTTCCGTGACTATCGCTAAATATGATTACTTTCATAATTTCACACCATTTTTTCTAGTATTTTTTTCATTTCATATAATGCTTTGCCTCGATGACTTATTTTGTTTTTTTCTTCAAGAGATAATTGGGCTACTGTACTTTTTAACTCAGGAATATAAAATATAGGGTCATATCCAAAGCCGTTTTCCCCTTTTATTTCATATCCAATAATCCCTTCTACTGTTCCACGTGTAGTTATAGGTTGTTTTTGTGGCATAGCCAAAGCTATAACACTTACAAATCTAGCGCTTCTTTTTTCTTCTTCTACACCATTTAAAATTTCTAATATTTTTTTATTTTTTATACTATAAGGTGTTTCTTCTCCCATATACCTTGCTGAATAAACTCCTGGTTCACCATTAAGATAGTCTATTTCAAGTCCAGAGTCATCTGCTAAAACAATTTTATTAGTAATATTTGATATTTCGGTAGCCTTTTTTATGGCATTTTCTTCAAAAGTTTTACCATCTTCTATAATATCAATATTTATTCCTATTTCTTCCATAGACTTAACTAAAAAATCTTTACCTAAAATAGCTTGTATTTCTTTAATTTTACCTTTATTTTTGGTAGCAAAAATAATTTCTTTCATAAGTATAATACTCCTTAAATATTATTTATAAAAAATATTATACTTATTTTATAATAATTTTATATACTAGTCAATAAATTACTTTTTACTTTCTTTTAAAACAATATTTTGATTATAATCCATAATTTCTAAATCTTCTCTTGTATATTTAAAAACTAAGTTACCCTCTGGCAAAACTTTAAAATTACCATCTATTAAAAATGTTACACTTTGTATATTTTCAAATTGAAAACAGGTATGTAAAATTTGTCTTATAAGATTTGTTTCATAATGATTTCCACCATAGTTTTCTATATTATTGTTAAAATTAATAAATAAATCTTTGTTTATTAATTTTACATTTAAAACTTTAGTTCCGTTAGGTATATAATTAAAATTTTTTTGGCTATTGTATAAAAATGTTTCTAAAACAAGTTTTATTTTATATTCGTCCATAAAATCTCCTAAAATAATATATTCATCAAATATTAAATTTTCTTCAAAATTATTTTCTAAATAATAAATTTTACAAAGTTCTTGTCCTTTTACTAACAAACTATTATTAAATATATATGATAAAATTATTAATATAGCACAACTTTTTTTCATTTTAAAATCACCTCATAATTATTGTATTTTATTAAATAGTAGTATTCAATATATTTTAAATACAAAATTATTGGTAAAATATATAATATGACTTATAATATTACATTATTCTAAAAAAATTAGGTCGCTAAAATAATGAATATAAATAATGAAAAATAGGTATTTATAAATATTTTTTAAATTCATCATTTTATACATAATTTATGTAATAAAGTATAGTAAAATATTAATATTTAAAATAAAAAAATATTATAATTATACACTTTTTAAATACAATTGTTTAATATGTAAATATAATAAATAAAAATTTTGTATAATATTTTTATTATATAATTGTGCATAAATTTTTAATTATGGAAATGATTAAAAATTTATTATATAATGGTTAATATTAAAAATAATATAGGAGGAGAAACTATGGAACTTATAAAACTTTTAGGAATTTTAATTATAATTATAGGATTTGCCCTAAAAAAAGATGCTATATTAATTATTGTTTGTTCTGCTATTGTTACAGCATTAGTTGGAGGACTTGGAATAAATGGTCTTTTGGAAGTATTAGGTAGCAGTTTTATAAAAAATAGAAATATAGCTATATTTATTATAATAATACTTGTTACAGCAACTTTAGAAAGAAATGGATTAAAAGAAGTAGCTAAAAAATTAATAAGTAAATTTAAAAATGTATCTACAGGAGCTATAATTGGTATATATACTGTTATGAGAGGTATATTTTCAGCACTTAACATATCTTTTGGTGGTGTTGCTGGATTTGTTAAACCAATTATATTACCTATGGCTATAGGTTCGGTAGAAACTAAAGTTAAAGATACAAATGAAAAACATATAGAAGAAATTAAAGGTATGTGCTCGTCTGCTGAAAATGTTGGGAACTTTTTTTGTAATGTAATATTTATAGGAAGTCCAGGAGCATTACTTGTTCAAAGTACATTAAATGATTTAGGCTATGAAGCTTCATTAATAGATTTAGCCAAAGTTGAGATACCAGTTGCTTTAGTATCATTAGTTTTAGCAGTTTTATATTATTATTTTAAAGATAAAATGCTTTATAAAAAATATTATTTAGATAAAAAGTAGGTGAAAAAATGGAATTTTTTATAAATCCTGATATATCATTATCAGATAAGTTATTAGAAGTATTATATATGTTTATGGGATTAATTTGTATATATACGGGAATAAAAAATATAAGAGATAAAACAAATAAAAATAGAATAGGTACTGGTATTTTTTGGGGATTATTAGGTGTTGTTTTAGGTTTTGGAAATTGGATACCAGATAAAGTTAATGGTGCTTTAATTATATTATTAACACTACCGGCTATATTAAAAAAGGTTGGAACTGGAGAAAAGAAACCTATATCACAAGAAAAAATACAAATGTTTGCAGATAAGATAGGAATTAAATTATTTTTACCTGCTCTATCTATGGGTATATTTGCTATTATATTTGCCCTTACGGACTTTGGAGCCCTTATAGGTATAGGTGTAGGTGTTATAGTTGGAGTTATATTATTAATGTTTTATTCAAAAGAAAATACTTTAAAAGTATTTTTTAATGAAGCATCAGATACGCTTACTATATTAGGACCATTAAGCTTAATGCCTATACTTTTGGCTAGTCTTGGGGCTATATTTGAAAAGGCTGGAGTAGGACAAGTTATATCAAGCTTAGTATCTTATATTGTACCAGAGGGTAATGTTACAGTTGGTATAATAGTCTTTGCTTTAGGTATGGTTTTATTTACAATGATTATGGGAAATGCCTTTGCTGCTATAACTGTTATGCTTGTTGGTGTTGCACAACCGTTCATTTTACAATACGGTGCAAATCCAATTATTATAGGTATGATAGGACTAACAGCAGGATATTGTGGTACACTATTAACACCTATGGCAGCAAACTTTAATGTATTACCAGTTGCAATGCTTGATATGAAAGATAGATTTGGTGTTATTAAAAATCAAATTTTACTTTCAATATGTTTATTAATTTTTCAAATTATTTATATGATAATTTTCAGTTAATTTTAAGGAGGTTATATTTTGAAAATATTAGTTACAGGTTTTGACCCATTTGATAAAGATATTATTAATCCTGCATATGAGGCAGTAAAAAGATTACCAGATGAAATTAGAGAGGCGAAAATAATAAAATTGGAGATACCTACATCTTTTGAAAGAAGTAGGATAGCAATAGAAGAAGCTATTGAAAAATATTCACCAAATGTTATATTATCTATTGGACAAGCTGGAGGAAGAAATGAAATAACAATAGAAAAAGTTGCAATAAATTTATTAGAGGCAAGAATTAAAGATAATGATGGATATCAACCTTTAGATAAGCCTATTAAAGAAGATGGACAAACGGCATATTTTACTAATTTACCTATTAAAGGAATGGTGTCTCACATAAAGGAAAATAATATACCAGCCAATATTTCATATACTGCAGGTACTTTTGTTTGTAACTCAGTTATGTATAATATATTGTATTTAATAGATAAAAAGTTTCCACATATAAAAGGTGGATTTATACACGTACCATTTTTGCCAGAACAAGCTGTCTTAAAAAATCCAATTCCATCTAGTATGTCATTAGATATGATTTCTAAGGCAATAGAGCTTGCAATAGAGGCTATTTTAATAAATAAAGATAACAAAGATTTAGTAATTGGTAAAACTCATTAGTTAAATAATAAATATAAAAAGTAGAATAATAAATAGTATTCCACTTTTGAGGCTGTAGACAAGGTCTACAGCCTTTCTAAAAGATGAAAATTCATCTTTTAGAGATTGAAGCAAAGTAAAAAAGCTGATTTTATCACACAAGGGCTAAAGCCCCTAAAAATCTAGCTTTTTACACAATCCGAGGCAAAGCCCCGTCTTGTGATTAAAATTTTTAAATGCAAAGCATTTAAAAATGTAAAACTAATATAAAGACTACTATCTATTTTTTCTATAATTAAAAAAGTAGAATACTAAATAGTGTTCTACTTTTTTTAAGGCTCTTTGTCAATAGTTGTGGCGAAAATTTGTTCGTTATTAAAATATACTTATTTTATATAACATTTAACCTAAAATATTTAAAATACTAATATATGAAAATATATTTTATTATTTAATATTTTAAACGCCACTAAAAATTGTAAACAAGCTTTATTTTTAATTGTATACTAGTTAGATTTTGTTAGAGTAAAAATAAATTCACTACCTTTATTTAGTTCACTTTTAAGTTCTATACTTTCACCTTGAGATAATATAAATTCTTTTACAATAGAAAGACCTAGTCCACTTCCCTTTTTATCTTTACCTCTAGAATAATCTGATTTATAAAATCTGTCAAAAATTCTTTTTTGCTCTTCAATAGATATACCAGGACCTTCATCTTTTATAGATACAAACACTTTATTTGATTTAACATTTGTAGATATAAAAATAGATTTATTATTTTCTGTAAATTTTATAGCATTATCAATAAGATTATAAACTACTCTTTGTATTTTTTCCACATCTGCAAAAACAAATGTTTCTTTTTCTGCGAAAGATATTTTTATATCAAGTTCTTTATTGATTACTCGGGCTTCAAAGCTTATAATCACCCTTCTTATTAATTCATTTATATCAAATGTAACACTTCTGTCTTTACTATCCATATCTTCAAGCTTATTAATATCTAAAATATTATTAGCTAACATAGTTAATCTTTCTGTTTCTTCTAAAACAATATTTATATATTTTTCTTTTTTTTCTTCAGGTATAGTTCCGTCTATAATAGCTTGTAAAAATCCTCTCATAGATGTCAATGGAGAACGAATATCGTGAGATATATTTGATATAAATTCACGCCTTCTTTTTTCTTGTTCGTCTAGACTTTGAGCCATATCATTTAATATAGTTGCTAACTGCCCTATTTCATCTTTACTGTTTATATATATACGCTTTTTAAAATTACCACTTGCCATAATTTTAGCAGCTTTATTTATTTCTATAAGAGGAAGACTTATTTTTTTAGAAAATAAATATACTAGTATAAAAGCAACGATTATAGCAAAAACAGTAAATAGTATTATAATTTGATAAGATTTTTCTACAGTAATAAGTAAGTCTGTGACCGGTGTATTTATAAATATAGTACCTAAATATTGCTCATTTATATTCATAGGTCTACCTATACTGACCATAGTTTCTTTAAATATACCATCTAATGTGCCTTTAATTTCATAAAATTCACCGTCTTCACTTTGGTCTATTATTTTATCAAGATTTATTTTTTGGTTAAGCCATTTAGTATCTATATCGCTAGAAATTATTTTTATTGTGTCTTCATTATCTACAAAGATAAAACTAGCATCTAGATAATTTTCTAATATTTCTATTTCATTTTGAAGAGCCAATAATCCATATCTACCTTCTAAAAAATACACTTGTTTAAAAGTTTTGGCTACTTTTTTACTTTGGTCTATAAGTAATTCTTGTCTTTGTTCTAAAAAAAATGAAGAAAAGGCTCTAGTAAGACCAGCTCCTAATAAAACAAAACTTATAATAAGAACAAGTGATTGCATAAAAAATTGTTTTTTAAATAATGTGTTCATTAAAATCATCCTTTATGTAAAATATAATCTTATTATAAAATAAATTTTTAAAAAATGCTATTTTTATTATATTAAATTTATCATTAATCTATATCATTTTCTCCTAAAATTTCAAA
>CALWOZ010000019.1 GCA_944383305.1 uncultured Clostridia bacterium
AAACCTCCTATGATAGTTTAATTCTACCACAAGAGGTCTCTTTTTTCTATTGTCCATTTTTTACGGACTTGTTCAAATTAGCATATCCTTTATTTTATTTTCTTAATTAAGCTATGGCTTTATTTTTTAAGATGAAATTTATAAAAGGTTTTTTAATCCTATTGCAATTTAAAAATTGCAAAAATATCGAAGAAAAATAATAGGAATAGCTGTTGTTTATTTTGATACAAAGTATCAAAATAATTGATTATTCTTTTATAATCTCTTCTATAATCATAAGCTTTATAGAAAATATTTAATTTTTTGCCATTTATTTGAAAGTTAGTATTATCGAGCCAACTGACATACATAAGGTTTTGAGTAAAATCTGTATTTTGTTTATCCCAATATACTATGCGAGTGTTTTTATTAGTTATTATTTGATGACCTTCACTAATAAATTCAGTTTTTGTTAATTCTCCTAATATATAATGTTCATTTTCTTTATCTCTTAATTTTACTAATGATAATCTTATAGAGTATTCTCCATTTGGTGAAAAATGTTCCCTACCAACAGGAGCAGGTTTGGTTTCTGCAAAATCACTAAAATCTATATAATAGTAAGTATAATATATTTTAATAAAAGATAAAGAAATAATAAGTATTAATAAACCTAAATAAAGTATGGTTTTTCTTTTATTTAGCTCTAGAAGTGAAAGAGTAGCCATAATTAATAGCATTGACAGAATTGCCATAGATAGTTATACCAATATAATCTTGACTATATCCTCTGTCATTTGGGGCATATTTTAAGTTAGTTATTTTTGCTTTTACTTCTTTAGTATAATTAGATTCAAACCACTTTTTAGAGTCATTTTCTGTATAATTATTATCATTATAAGTTTTATAAATGTTATAAATATCGGATAGATAAGGTACATATCCAATGATTATTTCAGAAATATTTTTAGCCTTAGTTCCATTTTTATGAGCATTTGTCATTCTACTTACAAAATAACCATCATTATCTTTGTTTGTATCTACACTCATTTTAACTGTAGGATCTACTAATATTCTTGCATTAGAGGCTCTATCATCAAAAATATAAATGGAATTACTACTTTTTACATATTGAACCCATACATTATGACTCAGATTAAAGGAGGTTTCAAACTCATTTGAAACCCAGTTAATTCTACTAGAACAATAAAATCTAAGTACATAGTTCATTACATTGCCACTATATGGGTCATTCATATGATATATTGTATAACCTACAATATTACCATTACTATCATACTCTGTAGAACCATTTGTCCAAGTACCATTAGTTTGTTTTTTATATAAATAATCGGGAAATTAATGAATATGTCTGTTGAGATAAGCTAATAGGACCATTTTTAGATATATCTATAAGCTGGTCAATAGACTTTCCCTCTAAATCCTCTATTATATATCCAATTTTTGGTGATTGTTCAAAAGAAACAGAGTTTGAATTCTCAAAGGTCATTTCTTCTATTGCATTAAAGGTATTAATAAAATTTTCTTTAGGAGTTAGAGAAAAATATGAAATTTCTATATCCAATAATCCATCTACATTAATATTGTTTTGGTTTAGATGCGATTTTGCAATGTTATATGCTGTATCAAAATCATAATTATCAATAGCAAATTGTATATAATATTTTTCTAATGATACTTTATTATATACTGCAAAACTTACAACTGTTTTACCATATAAGTTCATATTAGGAGCTAATAATGTAGATTCATCAGCATTTTTTTCTATAGTTAGCTTTAAAATATCATACTTATTATTATTTTTACTTTGGACAACTCCTATCATTTTATTTTTTGTATTATTGCCTATTTGACTAGGGTATAACATTGTATCAAATAGCAAATCTTCATTATTTATATTAGTTTGTATTAATAAAGAATTTCCTTCTGTTTTTAATTTAATGCTATCTAATGTATAATTCATATCATCTAATGTTTCCACAATTTTTTCGTGGTCATTAGATGTTCTATAAACACCAGATATGTTTTGATATAAATATGTTTTTGAGGTACTAATATTTTCATTGGCAGTTACAATAGAAATATTTAATACAAAGGTTATTATTAATAATGAAAGTATAAAAAAAGTTTTTTTAATCATAATTATTTTTGCACCCTCATTTAATTAATTATTGTTATATTAATATCTCCTTTCTTAAAACAATTATATAAAAATAGATTGTTAAAGTCAATACTTTTTTGACTTTTTTGTATAATATTACCAAATTTATATAGTTGGGATAAAAGGGGAAAAAGTTCCTAATTAGTTTATAAAAACATAACTAAATATTTTATTTATTAAAAATTAAAACCACCAGTTTAACTGATGGCTTTAATTTTTAGCTATTTTTTAATAACATTTCTAATATTTTATTACTTCTTTCTATAAAGCTAGTCATAGAGTTCATATCTAAATGTTTATGGCTCATTGTAGCTAAATCGTATATTTGATTACAAATAAGTTTAGTTTCATCTTTTTTAGTTTCATCGTCTTTTATTTTAAGAAGAAGCTTAACAACATTATTATTGCCGTTTAAGACTAAAGTTTCTTCAGATGGCATAGCACCAAAAGGCATATTCATACCATACATTTTAGCCATTTCTTCCATTCTTCTAGATTGTTCACTAAGCTGGATAACACCAGATATATCATTAGCTTTAAGATTTTCAACTTTAATTTTAAGACTATCACCTTTTTCTAAAGTTTGTTTAAATAAAGCCTCTAAAGCTTCATTAAGCTCTTTATCTTCTTCTTGTGAGTTATCTTTTAATGTATCAGCTAAATCACTATCTATTCTAACAAAGCTAACACCTTGATTATACATTTCCAGTGTAGACATATAAGGATTGTCTAATCTAGTGTTTAAAATAACAGCCTCCATATTGTTATCTTTAAACATTTTAATATATTGAGCTTGTTGATTTTCATCTGTAACGTAGAATACTTTATTTTCGTGGTGTTCTTTATTTTGCTCTAAATATTCGTTTAAAGTTACATATTTATTGTTAATAGTTTTAAATAATAAACTATCTTTTACTTTGTCATAAAAATCTTTTTCTCTAAGACAACCATATTTTATAAATTGACTTATATCGTCCCAAAATCCTTCAAATTGTTCACGTTCTTTTTTAAATAAGCTATTTAATTTATCTGCCACTTTTTTAGTAATATATTTACTCATTTTTGTAACATATCCATCATTTTGTAAAAAGCTACGGCTTACATTAAGAGGTAAGTCAGGACAGTCTAGCGTACCTTTTAAAAGAAGCAAAAACTCAGGAATAACTTCTTTTAAGTTATCAGCTATAAAAACTTGATTGTTATATAATTTAACTTGACCCTCAATAGAATCTAATTCGTGTTTTAATTTTGGAAAATATAAAATACCTTTAAGTTTGAAAGGGTAGTCCATATTTAAGTGTATCCAAAACAAAGGTTCATTAAAATCTGAAAAAACCTGATGATAAAACTCTTTATATTCTTCATCGCTACATTCATTAGGTTGTTTTAACCAAAGAGGGTTTGTTTTATTTATAGGTAAAAGTTCTTTAATTTCTTCTTCGTCTATTGTGTCATTTTCTTTGTCTTTTTCTTCTTCTTTTTTCATTGCTTCTATATCTTCAAAGAAGATTTCAATAGGCATAAAATAACAATATTTATTTAAAATTTCACGAAGTTTAAAAGCATTTAAAAAGTCTGTTCCTTCTTCTCCTACAAAAAGAGTAATAGTAGTACCACGTTCTGTTCTGTCACTTTCTCCTATTTCGTATTCTATACCACCGTCACAAATCCATTTAGCAGAAGATGCACCTTCTTTATAAGAAAGGGTGTCGATCATAACTTTGTCAGCCACCATAAAGGCAGAGTAAAAACCAAGACCAAAATGACCTATAATATCATTACCGTCTTCTAATTGGTCTTTATATTTATTAACAAAATCACTAGCGCCAGAGAAAGCTATTTGAGTGATATATTCTTCTATTTCATCAGAGGTCATACCGATACCATTGTCAATAATTTGAATAGTTTTATTTTCTTTATCAAGTACGACTCTTATACTAAATTTTTCATTTTCTTTAAGAGTAGCTTCGCCCATAGTAGCTAATTTTTTTAATTTATTTATAGCATCACAACCATTTGACACTAATTCTCTAATAAAAATATCAGAATCTGAGTAAAGCCATTTTTTTATAATAGGTAAAATATTTTCGCTATTAATTGAGAGATTACCTTTTTTCATTTTTATACCTCCTAAACATTAAAATACTAATTATATTTTAATATTATAACTTAAAAATGTCAAGAAAAAATTAGCACTCTTTTAAAAAGAGTGCTAATAAATATATTAAAGACTATTAATTAAAGCTTCGGCACATTTTATGCCATCTACACCGGCAGAAACTATGCCTCCAGCATATCCACAGCCTTCTCCACAAGGATATAACCCTTTGTATTTTATAGATTGTAAAGTTTCTTTATCTCTAATTATCCTAATAGGAGAGGAGCTACGACTTTCAACGGCTGTTAAAAGTCCATTTTCATTGGCAAAGCCTTTTATTTTTTTATCCATTTCTATTATACCTAGCCTAATAGATTCATATATAAAGTTTGGAAAAATTTGTTTAAAATCGGCAGGAGTGACACCTGGTTTAAAAGTAGGCTCTATATTACCAATAGATGTAGAGCCTATACCTTTTAATATATCTCCTATTTTTTGTACAGGTGCGTAATAATTTTTACCACCGGCTATAAAGGCTTTTTCTTCTAGTTCTCTTTGAAATTTTATACCAGATAATATGTTATTATCATCTAAATCAGAGGGATAAACTTCTATTAATAAAGCACTATTTGCATTTTTACCACTACGACTAAAATAACTCATACCGTTTGTTACAAGTCTGTTTTTTTCTGAAGAGGCATTTACTACATATCCACCGGGACACATACAAAAAGTGTAAGCTCCACGATTATTAGGAAGTCTAACGGCTAGTTTATAGTCGGCAGGAGGTAAAAAACAAGCAAATTTACCATATTGTGCATTATTTACAAATTCTTGACTATGTTCTATACGGACACCAACTGCAAAAGGCTTTTTTTCAATAGGGTGATTTTTATTATTTATAAGTTCAAAAGTATCTCTTGCACTATGACCTATTGCTAATATAACGTTATTTGTATCTATATTAAAAATTTCATTAGTTTTTAAATTTTTAATACTAACACCAATGATTATATTATCTTTTGTTAATAAATCTATCATTTGATGCTCAAACAAAACTTGTCCACCAAGAGATATTATTTCGCTGCGAATATTTTTAACCATAGTTATAAGCCTATCAGTGCCTATATGTGGCTTTGCGTTATATAATATTTCTTCAGGAGCAGAGGCTTTTACAAATTCTTCTAATAATACTCTACACCTATAATCTTTTATACCAGTTGTAAGTTTACCATCAGAAAATGTACCAGCACCACCTTCACCAAACTGTACATTTGAGTTTTCATCTAGCTTCCCAGTTTTCCAAAAGTTATCTATATCTTTAGAGCGTTTATCAACACTTTTTCCACGTTCTATAATAATAGGCTTAAGTCCAGAACGAGCAAGGATTAAAGCAGACATAAGTCCAGCAGGACCAAAGCCAACTATAACAGGGCTTTTATCAATTTGTTTTTTAGGTATGTGATAAATAAAAGGTTCAACTTTTGAAACGTCTTTTAATTTTAAATATTTATTTTCATTTTTTATATTTATATCTAAAGCTAAAACATAAAAACCTCCACGTTTTTCCCTTGCGTCAATAGACTTTTTATTTATTTTTATATTTAAAATATCTAAAACGTTAGCTTTTAATATTTTACATACAATATCTTTTAAATTATCTTCTGTTATTTCTTTTTCTAAAGGATATTTTACATTTGATATTCTTATCATTTTTTTACCTTTCTAAATCATAGATTTTACACAAGCTTCAGTACAAACATAGGAAGATGACCAAGCCCATTGTAAATTAAATCCACCACAATCTCCAACTACGTCTAATATTTCTCCAGCACAAAAAAGTCCTTTTATTATTTTAGATTCTAATGTTTTACTGTCAAATTCGTCAGTATTTATTCCACCAGCAGTAACTTGAGCATTATTAAATCCATTAGTATCTAAAATTTCAAGTTTATAGTTTTTTATAAGATTAGCCATATTTTTTAATATATCATCTGTTAAATCTTTTACTAAAAAAGATAACTTTTCTATACCGCTATTTTTAGCTATAATATTACCTAAACGTTTATTTAAAAGTCCATTAAAATAGTTTTCCATATTTGTATAATTTAATATTTTTTTTCTATCTTTTAATATTTTAAAAACTTCTTCTTCTGAAAAGTTAGGCATAAAGTCTATAACCCCAATTAAATTATTGTATCTAGCAAATAGAGTAGATAACTGAAAGACAGGAGGACCGGATATTCCATAATCTGTAAACAATATTTCTCCATATTCTTCTTTTAAAAAATTATTATTACTATACATTTTTAAATTACCAGTTATTTTTATACCTTTTAATGATTTTACTTTTTCTGGAGGAGTTTTTAATTGAACAAGGGCAGGGGTAAGTTTTGTACAAGTATGCCCTAAAGACTTTAATATTTTAATACCACTACCATTAGAGCCTAAGTTTTGACTAGCACAGCCACCTGTAGCAAATATTATTTTATCTGCTAAAATACTTTCACCTTTACTAGATATTATTTTAAACTTGTCCTTTTTTATATTTAAAGACTTTACTTCAAACTCTGTTTTTACAGAGATTTTTAAACTATCTATTTTATTTCTAAGAGCGTCTAATATAGAAGAGGCTTGTTCGCTATAGGGATATACTTTTCCACCTTCTAAAATAGTGTGTAATATACCTAAGTTATAGAAGAAATCTATTGTATCTTTAGCAGAAAATCTATCTAAAAAATATTTAGTAAAAAATTTATCTTTTCCATAATAATTTTCATATGTGGCATATATATTAGTAAAATTACAACGACCATTGCCAGTTGCTAATATTTTTTTACCTACTCTATCCATTTTTTCAAGTATTATTATGTTTATATTACCTTTTGACATATTATAGGCGTGAATAGCAGAGGTAAGTCCCACAGCTCCACCACCTATAATAGCTAATGTTTTTTTCATTTTATCACCTTAATTAATAAATTATTTTTAATACATAACTTTTAATCATTAGTATGTATTAATATATTTATTTTGTCAAGAGTATACAAGACTAAAAATATAATAAGCATTTTAAAATAGCCACTACTTTTGTAGTGGCTATACAGATTGTAGACAAAATAGATAGCAGTCTTTATATTAGTTTTATATTTTTAAATGAGTTGCATTTAAAAATTTTAATCACAAGACGGGGCTTTGCCTCGGATTGTGTAAAAAGCTAGATTTTTAGGGGCTTTAGCACTTGTGTGAGAAAATCAGCTTTTTTACTTTGCTTCAATCTCGAAAAGATGAAAATTCATCTTTTCGAGAGGCTGTAGACTTTATCTGCAGCCTCAATAGCCACTATTTTTGTAGTGGCTATATTTTATAAATTAGTTTGTATCATCAGAAGAAATAGAGCTATTTTCAGAAGATTCAGTTATATTTTCTTTTAATTCATCTTCTGTACCAAGGACAATAGTTATATCATAATCAAATTCTTCTACTCTTTGAGGATTTACTACTATTTTAGAATTTGTAAAAAACTTTTGTAAATCATTGCCTTGACCAATATTAGAAACGTATATTTTTGTTTCCTTAGACTTAGTGTCTAAAGAATCTCCTATATTACCTACAATATATCCATTATTTTGTAAAAGGTCACGAGTTTTACCAGCTAAGCCAGTAGTATAGCTTCCATTTAATACTTGTATAGACTTATCAAAGCTATCTTCATATACAATATCTTCAGGAGCGACAGTAGGTTTTTTAAATACTTCATATGCAAAGTCTTTTACCTCTTGTTCATCAACTATTACAAATGATATACTACTTATAGTTTCAGTTGTACAAGGTAAGGTATAAGTCTGAGTATTAGCAACGTCTACTTCTTTTACTTCATTTACATATTTTAAAGCATCAGATATACCAAAATTTGTATCTACATATTGTGTTAAAGTTGTAAAATATGCTTTAGGATTAGATATAATAGAGTCTACACTAACTATTTTTTCAAAAAAGGCTTTAATAAATTCTTGTTGAACTTCTACTCTTTCTAAATCTCCTCTTGAATAACCTCTATTATAGTTGTCTTTTCTAAAGCGTAAAAGTTGTTCTGCTTTATCTCCATCTAAAAGTTGCATTCCCGGTTGTAAGTCTATATATAAATCTTGAGTAGGGTCAGAATATTTCATTCTCATAGGTACGTCAAACTCTATACCCCCAACAGAATCTATTATATATCTAAATCCCTCAAATTTAAAGTGCGCATAATAATCTATTTCTATATCAAGTAAATCTTCTAAATATCTTTCTAAAAATTCCATACCTTGTTCTCTACCATAGTTTGGTATAGCATTTATTTTTTTAAAAGAAGGGTTATCATTAGCTATAAGAGGTTCATTTTGTACCATAATTTCCCACATATCTGGTGGAATACTAACCTTTGTATCACGTGGGATAGAAACTACGGATATTTGATTATTAACAGAGTTATAATCTACAAGCATTATACCATCTGTTCTTCCTTCTTCTTCATCTGTACAGGCTATAAGAGCCACCGTCCTTTCCGGAACTTGAGGAGCAACTTTATTTACAACTTTATTTACAAAGCTATTATTATTACTAGACGGGTCATTTGTCATATAAGCATATACAAAAAAACCTACTACCCCTATAAAATATACTGTAAGTATAGAAAAAACTATTTTAAAAAATCTTTTTACAAGGCTTTTTTTCTTTTGTTTTTTATTTTTTCTTTTGTTTTTCATATTTCCTCCAAATTAAATTTTACATATTTTTAGCGTGCCATTTTTTAGAAAAAATTCTTAAAAAATAGAACATAGACCTAAATACCCAGTCGATATACATACCAACCCATATACCATAAATACCAAAATCAAAATACACACCTAAAAGCCACGAAAGGAATATTCTAAATATTATAAGGCTTATAACAGATACACGCATAGTAAACTTTGCATCACCAGTGGCTCTTAAAGCACTAGGAGTCATAAATGAAGTAGCCCAAAAAATAGGACTTAAAATTAAAAAACTATTAATAAGGTTATGAGAATATTCTAAAACTTGTGTATCGTTTGTATACAGCATATATATTTTGCTACAAAATATGTAAAATATAATATTCATTATAAGTTGAGATATACTAGCACCTAAAGTTTGGCTTAGCATAACTTTTTTTGTTCTTTCCATATCTCCAGTACCATAGGCACTTCCAGTAGATGGAACACAAGTAACCTGAAATGTTTTGCCTGGTAACTGTATAAAATTTGATATGGAATTACAAATAGTGTTTGCAGATAGTGAAGCAGTCCCCATACCAGACATAAATACTTGAACTAAAAGTTTGCCTCCATTAAATATAATTCCATCAACAGAGTTTGGTATAGCAATATCTAAAACAGGTTTTAGTATATTATAGCTTACTTTTAAAGTTGGTTTAGGCATTTTTAACATTCGAGGTTTAAAATAAACAAAAAATTGAAGTATTGAACTTGATATAAGACGAGAGGCTAAAAGTCCAAAGCCAACACTACTTATACCAAGTTTTAAAACTTTTATACAAAAAACTGTAATTATGACGTAAAAAATATTAGATAAAAAAGCACCTATAAGAGGACTTAAATTATCGCCAGTTGCACGTCTTATACCAGTAAAAACATTAAATAATGTTAAAAAAGGCAAAGATATAGATGTAAAAAATAAGTATACACCAGCAGAGTCTAAAACAGCTTGCTCAGCTTTGCCAAAAAGAACATTTAAAAGAGGTGTCCTAAATATCATAAGAAATACACTTATAATAATTGAAGCATATATAGATATGGTAATAGAATGACTAGCACAATCTTGTGCCTTTTTTATATCACCTCTACCTACACATTGAGAAACAATAGCAGTAATACCTGTCGCTATACAAGTTAAAATATTCATAAAAACAAAATTTATCTGGTCTACCATACCAACTCCAGCACTAACAGCAGTGCCAAGACCACTAACCATCATTGTCCCAAGCATTGTAGATACAGTAGAAAGGGTTTGTTCTAACATAACAGGTAAATATAAGTTTACAAAGCGATAAGCTTTTAAGCTTTTCATAAAATGCCACCTCTTAAAAATTTAATCTATAAAAATCAAGGTTTAAAAGAACTTTTTAAAGAAACAATTCTGTTAAAAACAAGATTATCTTTATTAAAATATTTACTATCTGCTATAAAATAACCATTTCTTATAAATTGAAATCTATCCATTTTATTTGCTAAAAGAATAGAAGGCTCTATATAAGCGTTATTTAATACAATTAGAGAGTTTTCATTTTCTACAAGTTCTTTTTCATCATCTTTTGATGGAACAACAAGACTATCATATAAATTAACAGTAGCTTTTACAGCGTGTTTTGCAGATACCCAATGTATTGTTCCTTTTACTTTACGTCCGGTAAATCCAGAACCACTTTTTGTTTCTGGGTCATAAGTACATCTAAGCTCTATAATATTGCCATTTTCATCTTTTATAACTTCGTTACACATTATAAAGTAAGCACCTTTTAGTCTAACTTCTTTACCAACAGAAAGACGGAAAAACTTTTTAGGAGCATCTTCTAAAAAATCATCTCTTTCTATATAAAGTTCACGAGAAAACACAACTTCTCTTGTACCTAATTCTTCATTTTCAGGGTTATTTTCAATAGTTAATGTTTCTTCCATATCTTCAGGATAGTTTGTTATAACCACTTTAATAGGGTCTAAAACAGCCATAACAACATTTACTTTAGCTTTTAAATCTTCCCTTATACAGTATTCTAACTGAGCAGTATCTACTACACTTGAAGCCTTTGATACTCCAACCATTTGACAAAAGTTTCTTATAGACTCAGGTGTATATCCTCTTCTTCTTATACCAGAAAGGGTAACAAGGCGTGGGTCGTCCCAGCCATCTACTTTTTTCTCTTCTACAAGCTGTCTTAAATATCTTTTACCCATAATAGTGTTAGATAAATTAAGCTTAGCAAATTCTATTTGACGTGGTTTTATTTTAAAATCTAACTCATTTATAAACCAGTCATATAAAGGACGATGGTCTTCAAACTCCATTGTACAAATAGAGTGTGTAATTTCTTCAAAGGCATCTTCTAATGGGTGAGCAAAGTCATACATAGGATATATACACCAGTTGTCACCAGTTTTATGATGAGGTATGTGAGCTATTCTATATATAACAGGGTCACGCATATTTATATTAGGAGATGACATATCTATTTTTGCTCTTAAAGTTTTTTCTCCATCTTTAAATTCTCCTTTTCTCATTCTTTCAAAAAGGTCTAAATTCTCTTCAACAGAACGATTTCTATAAGGGCTTTCTTCTCCTGGAGTGTTTAAAGTACCTCTTTTTTCTCTAATTTGTTCGGCAGTTAAGTCACAAACAAAGGCTTTGCCTTTTTTAATAAGTTCTACAGCACAATCATACATTTTTTCAAAATAGCTAGATGCAAAATAAAGTCTATCTTCCCAATCAAATCCTAACCATTTAATGTCTTCTTTTATGGAACGAACAAATTCGTCATCTTCTTTAGCAGGGTTTGTATCATCAAAACGAAGATTACATTTTCCACCATATTGATTAGCAAGACCAAAATTAAGGCATATACTTTTGGCGTGTCCTATATGAAGATACCCATTAGGCTCTGGTGGAAATCTAGTGTGAAGTTTATTAAGTTCTCCCTCTAAATCTGATTGTATATAACTATGTATAAAATTACCTGTTTGAGATAGGTTGTTATTTTCATTTTCCATAATAAATTCCTCCTAAGTGTTTAAAGTGATTTACTTTCAAAATCATAATAATAAAAGACTTTTTTACATTCATTACATATACCAAATTTCATAATTTTATCATTTTTTTCATTTGAAAGTTTAAAATCTAATTTTACTTTTATATTATTTCCACTTTTTTCACAAATATGATTTTCAAAATAATAATTTTTACTTTTTTCAAAACTTTTTGCATTTAAAATAATATCTTTTAAACTGTCTAAAAGCTCCATAATTTCCTCCAATATATAGTAACTATTAATTTACTATTATATTATAAACATATAAAAAGGTCAAATTTTTTTAAAAATTAAAAAAATTTAAAAATTTTATAAAAAAAGTATTGACATATTTATAAATATAATTTATAATAAATTCTGTTGTTAAACAAGCCCAGATAGCTCAGTCGGTAGAGCAGAGGACTGAAAATCCTCGTGTCGGCGGTTCGATTCCGTCTCTGGGCATAAGTCGTGGGTCACTAGCTCAGTTGGTAGAGCACTGGACTTTTAATCCAGGTGTCCCGGGTTCGAACCCCGGGTGACTCATTTAAAAAGGGTGTACGCTATAAGCGTATGCTTTTTTTGTATTTATTTTAATTTTATTAAAATAATAATATAAATTTTATAGATATATTTTATAGTTTATGTTAAAATTATAGTGGATATAATATACAATATACTTTACTTTATAGAAATAGATGCCATATATAGTTAAAAAATTTTTTAAAAAGGAGAAAAATATGGAAAAATTAATACTTATTGACGGACACAGCATAATGAATAGGGCTTTTTATGCAATACCACTACTTACTAATAAAGATGGAGAGTATACAAATGCTATATATGGATTTTTAAATATTTTATTTAAACTTATAGAAGAAGAAAATCCTACATATATAGGAGTTAGCTTCGACTTGCCAAAGCCAACTTTTAGACATTTAAAGTATAGCGACTATAAAGGAAATAGAAAAAAATCACCAGAAGAATTTAGAAGCCAAATACCTTTAATGAAACAAATATTAAAAGCAATGAATATTAATATATATGAAAAAGAAGGATATGAGGCAGATGACGTTTTAGCAACTATTGCTAAAAAAGCAGAAAATTTAGGCATAAGTCCTATTATTGTAAGTGGTGATAGAGATTTGTTGCAGATAGCTACAGATATTATAAAAATAAAAGTACCAAAAACAAAAGGTGGAAAAGCAGAAACAGAAGATTATTTTGCAAGTGATGTTATAGAAAAGTATGGAGTTACACCACAAGAATTTATAGAAGTAAAGGCACTTATGGGAGATAGCTCAGATAATGTACCAGGGGTACCATCTATTGGTGAAAAAACAGCAATAAAAATTATTAATCAATATAAAACAGTAGAAAATGCTATTGAACACGCTTTAGATATTAAGCCTAAAAAAGCAGGTGAAAATATTGTACAATATAAAGAACAAGCATTACTTAGTAAATATTTAGTTACTATTGACACTAATGTTCCAATAGACTTTGTAAATAAAAAAACAGAAAATATATTTAATGAAAAGTTTTTTGAACAATGTAAAAAATATGAATTAAAAACTATATTATCTAAATTTAAAGAACCAGCTAAAAAAGAAGAAAATATACAATTTAACCTTATAGAAAATTTAGATAAAGCTAAAAATTATTTTAATACTCTTAAAAAAGATGAAGAAATAGCATATAAAATGGTTTATGATAATAATATATTTGTTGGAATAGGATTTAGTACAAAAGATGATGTAGGTACTTTTATAAAAGTAGGAGAAAATATAGCAGAAGATGAAATTTTAAAAATATATAAACCATTTTTTGAAGAAAACTATAAAAAGATAACTTTAGATGCAAAAACAGATATTGTATTTTTAAACAAACATAATATTTTATTAAATAATATAATATTTGATGTTATGATAGGGGCTTATATTTTAAATCCTTCTAAAAATAAATATGAATATAATCATATAGCAGAGGAATTTTTAGAAAAAGAATACGATGATAAAGAAGAACTTTTAGGTACTAGAAAATCTAAAAAATTTATATATGATATAGATAAAGAAAAGTGGTTTAACTATTGTGTAAGACAAAGTTATGTAGCTTTTATGACAAAGCCTATTATGGAAAAGACTATAAGAGAAAATGAACAAGAAGAACTTTTTTACAATATAGAAATGCCACTTATAGAAGTTTTAGCCAGTATGCAAATGTATGGAATAAAAGTATCAAAAGAAGAACTTATTTCATATCAACAAGAGCTTGACAGAGAGATAGAAGAACTTACTAAAGAGATACATTGGCTTGCTGGAGAGGAGTTTAATATAAATTCTTCAAAACAATTAGGAGATATAATTTTTGGTAAATTTAACTTAAAAGGCGGCAAGAAAACAACAAGAGGTTGGTCTACATCAGCAGACGTTTTAGAAAAAATATGTGACCAACACGAAATAATACCTAAAATATTAGTATATAGAACTTATGCAAAACTTAAAAGCACTTATGCAGATGGACTATTAAATGTATTAGATGAAAAAACTAGTAGAATATATTCTAATTTTAATCAAACAGCAACAGCAACAGGAAGAATAAGTAGTACAGAGCCAAATTTACAAAATATACCTATAAAAATAGAACTAGGGCATAAAGTTAGAAAGGTGTTTAAGCCAGAAGATAATTATACATTTGTAGATGCAGATTATTCTCAAATAGAACTTAGAGTATTAGCTCATTTATCTCAAGATGAAAACCTTATTAATGCTTTTAATGAAGGGCAAGATATACACAAAATAACAGCTTCTAAAGTATTTAAAAAACCTTTAGAGGAGGTTACAAGTTTTGAAAGAAGTGCTGCTAAAGCAATAAACTTTGGACTTATATATGGAAAACAAGCATTTTCTTTAGCACAGGACTTAGGTATAACAAAAAATAAAGCAGAAGAATATATAAATGACTATTTTGATAAATATCCTAAAATAAAATCATTTTTAGATAGTACAGTAGAACAAACAAAAGAAACAGGATATACAAAAACTATGTTTAATAGAATAAGATATGTACCAGAGATAACCTCTTCAAACTTTTTACAAAGAGGTATTGGGCAAAGAATAGCTATGAATACACCTATACAAGGAACAGCAGCAGATATTATAAAAATAGCTATGGTAAAAGTATATAACCGTATAAAAAAAGAAAACTTAAAATCTAGACTTATATTACAAGTACACGATGAACTTTTAATAGAAGCTTATAAAGAAGAAAAAGAAATTATAAAAAATATTTTAAAAGATGAAATGGAAAATGCTATAAAATTTTCTGTAAAACTTCTTATTGATATAAATGAAGGTGAAAACTGGTATGACACAAAATAACAAGATTATAATAGGCTTAACAGGAGGAACAGGCTGTGGCAAAACCACAGTTTGTTCTATATTAAAAAGATATGATGCTTATATTATTGACGCAGATAAAATAGCCCATAGTATTATTAAAAATGGAACAAAAGCCTATTTTGAAATAATAGACTATTTTGGAAAAGATATTTTAAATAGTGATAGACAGATAGATAGAAAAAAACTTGGAGAAATTGTATTTAATAACAAAGAAAAACTTGACTACTTAAATAGGATAACACATAAATACATTATAGAAGAAATAATTAATAACATAAATATATTAAAAGAAAAAGAAGAATATAAATATATAGTTATAGATGCACCACTTTTAATAGAAACTAATTTACATAAAATAGTAGATACAGTATGGATAGTGCATTGTTCTTTAAAAACAAGAATAAAAAGACTTAAAAACCGTGATAATCTATCAGAAGAAATATTAGTAAAAAGGATAGAAAGCCAAACTCCTTTTGAACAAAATAAAAAATTTGCAGATTTTATTATATTAAACGAAGATGGAACAGACCTTGAAGAAATTATAAAACAAAGATTACAAAAGGGAGCTTGATAATGTTTTATGTTATAAATGGAAAAAAAATTATAAAGATTTTAAAAATAGTAATATTTTTTATCTTAATAATATTTATATGTAAAAGTATGATAAATTATATATTTCCTATACAATATGAAGAAATAATAGAAAAATATGCTAAAAAATACAATATAGAAAAAGAATTAGTTTTTGCCGTTATAAATGCAGAAAGCAGATTTGACAAAAATGCCACATCTAATAAAGGAGCAATAGGGCTTATGCAAATAATGCCAGAAACAGGTCAGTGGCTTTCTGAAAAGATAAAGTTAGACTATTTTTCAGAAGAAATGTTATATACACCAGAAACAAATATACAGTTAGGGTGTTATTATTTAGGCTATCTATTAGAAAAATTTGAAGATGAAACATTGGCACTATGTGCTTATAATGCAGGTACTACAAATGTTTATAGATGGCTTGATAATGATGATTATTCTTTAGATGGGAATATACACACAATACCTTTTAAGGAAACAGATAAATACGTAAAAAAAATAAAAGTATTAAAAAAAGGATATATTATTTTATTAAATAATATTAGGATATAATAAATTAAGTAGTTTTGGAGGAAATATGAAAATATACAAAGGATTTTTAATTTTTCTTATTTTTTTTATTTTAGTTGGTTGTCAAAATGAGAGTACATTATTAGAACAAACAACAAATGAAAATAATAGCATAGAGAAAACAGAAGAAACAACCACACAGAAAACAGAAGAAACAAGTACGGAGCAAACAACAGAAACTAGTGAAACTAGCACACCAGTAGAAGGTGGAGAGTTAATTCTTTCTATGCGTATGCCAAAAACATTAAATCCTTTAATAAACGAAGATGCTACTGTTGATAATATATTAAAGCTTATTTTTGAACCGCTTTTTACAATAGATAGTGAAACTTTAAAGCCAATACCTAATTTAGCAAGTTCTTATTCTATATCAGAAGATGGTATGAGTGTATATATAAATATGAGAGATGACATATATTGGCACGATGGGAGCAAAGTTAGTGCAAAAGATGTAGTATTCTCTTTAGATACAATAAAGGCTACGCCTACGTCTTTATATACAAGTGCATTAAATAAAATATCATCATATAGTAGCAAAGGCAATCAAGTCATCATAAACTATACAGAGCCTTATAGCTTTTTTATATATAATTTATGCTTTCCTATTATACCTAGTAGCTATTATAAAAATAACCTAGATATAGAAAGTAGTAAAAACTTAAAACCAGTAGGAAATGGAAGTTTTAAATACTCTAGTTATAGATTAGCAAATGAATTAATATTAGAAAAAACAACGTCTTTTAAAGGTACACCTTATATAAATAGTATAAAAGTTATAATAACTCCAGATGGTGAAACAGATTTATATGCCTTTGAAAAGAATATAATAAATAGTATTAATATAGATTTTTCTAATTGGGGAAATTTGAATTATAAAAGAGAAAAAATAAGTAATGGTATAATAAGTAACAATTTTGAATATTTAGGATTTAATTTTGATAAAGATATATTTAAAAATATAGATTTAAGAAAAGCAATAGCATATGCTATACCTAAAGATGAAATAATAAAAAATATTTATTTAAACAATGGACAAAAGGCAATAGCTCCTATAAATCCAAAATCATTTTTAGCTTATAGCGAAATAGAAGGTTATGATTATAATATTCAAAAGTCTGTAGAGGCTTTAGGTAAGGCTAATTTAACAAAAGAAATGACTAATTTTAATATATTAGTTAATGAAGAAAATAAAGAAAGAGTAGAAACTGCTGAACTTATACAAAAAAGATTAAATCAAGTAGGATTAAATGTTACAGTTGTTAAAAAATCTTTTGAAGAATATAAAATGGACTTAGAAAATGGAAATTTTGATATGTTTTTAGCTGGCATTGACTTTGGCATAGTGCCTAATTTACAAAGCTTTTTAATGTCATCTGGTACAGGTCAAGGTGGAATTAACTATCAAAATTTTAGTGATGAAAGAATGGACTTTTTAGTAGGTAATATGTATAAGTCTATATCTGAAGAAACTTTTATTAAATCAGCAATAGAGATGCAACAATATTTTGCAGAGCAGTTACCAGTTGTAGGTATATTTTTTAAAGACCAAATTCTTCTTACAGACTATACTGTGAAAGGAGATAAAAAGCCTAACATTTATAACCAATTTAATAATATAGAAAAGTGGTATATAGAACAGGAAGTGGAAGATGATTAAAAAAAATTTTTTAACTGGAGAATATGTTATTTTTTCTCTAGACAGAGCAAAAAAACCACAAAATATTAAGACTAATATACTTACAACACCTATTAAATTTTGTCCGTTTTGTATAGAAAATAAAAAAATGACATCAGAGCCTATATATAGCTGTTTTAATGATGAAATACGGTTAGTGTATAATAAGTATCCTATAATAGTTAGTAATGAAGAAAACTATGGGGTACATTATGTATTAATAGATACAAAAAATCACGAAAAAGATATAATAAACTATACAAATGAACATATGTTTTATTTAACTAAGTCTATTAAAGACATATTAAATATGCTATATGAAGATGAAAAATTAAAATATGTACAAATTTTTAAAAATAAAGGTATAAATGCAGGTGCTTCTCAATCTCATTCTCATTGGCAAATTTTAGGCTTATCTATTTTACCTAATAAACAAAAATATATGATAAATGTCTTAAAAGAGTATGAAGATAAAAATCAAAAATGTTATTTTTGTAATATTGATTATAGTGAAAATTTAGTAAGTGAAAATAGTGAATTTGTGGCTTTTTGTCCTGACGATAGTTTATATTGTTATGAAATAAACATTATGCCTAAAAAACATATTACTAATATTAGATATTTAGATGACTATATGTTAGAACAATTAGGAAAAATATTAAAAAAATGTTTAATTAAACTTGACTTAATGTACAACAATATAGACTACAATATTTGTATATACAGTGGATTTAGAGAAGAAGATGAGTATCATTTTTTTATACAAATTATACCACGTATGGGGAATTTAGCTGGATTTGAGTTTTCTACAGGTATGTTTGTAAACTCTACTTTACCTAAAGATGCAGCTAAATTTTTAAGAGAAATTTAGTTTATAGTTTTGGAGGGATATGATGAAAACTAATCTTATAATATTAAAAGGTGGTATATCATTAGAAAGAGATATATCTTTAAAATCTTTTGACAATGTTATAAAAAATATAGATATTAATAAATATAATATACTAGATATAGATGTAGAAGATATAACTAAGTTAATAAAAGATATGAAAGATTTTAAACCACATATAGTTTTAAACCTTATGCACGGAGGTATAGGAGAAGACGGAACTATACAAGCTCTTTTATCTATGCTTAATGTAAAATATGTTGGATCTAACGCCTTGTCTAGTGGTATATGTATGGATAAAAATCTCTCCAAAACTATATTAAAAGCCAATAATATACCTATTATAGATTATGTTTATATAAAAAAAGATGAAAATCCTTATTTATATAAAAACGACATAGAAGAACTTATATATCCAGTTATAGTAAAGCCTAATAAAGGTGGCTCTAGTATAGGTATAAAGGTTGCTAAAAATATAGATGAAGTTTTTGAGGCTATAAATTATATAAAAAATATAGATGATGATATTTTAATAGAAAAATTTATAGACGGAAAAGAGGTAACTTGTAGTGTTATACAAAATAAAGAAGGATTATATGTATTATCTATATTAGACATTAATATTAATAATGAAATATTTGATTATAGTGCTAAATATGACGAAGACACTAATATAGATTTCTCTACGTTACCAAAGTTTTTACAAAATATGATAGAAGGTGTTGCAAAAAAGGCTTTTACAGTTTTAAAATGTGAAGGCTATGCCAACATAGACTTTATAATAAAAGATGATGATATTTATGTTTTAGAAATAAACACTATACCCGGGCTTACAAAAGCAAGTTTATTAACTAGAGCTATAAGTCTTAATAATAATAATTTTGGAGATTTTATTGATGAAATAATAAATTTTGCTTTACAATATAAGTGATAATTATAAAAATAAGTATAAAATAAATTAAACATAATATAATATATTGACATTAAAAAATTAAAATGTTATTATATAAAAAATGATAGAGGCGCATTTTTTATTAGTAAGTATGTAGATGTATTTAGGTACAAAAGAAATATACTAAAAGGAAAAAATGCCGAAGAATTAAAATACCTAAATATTTTAATTCTGGTTGTATGGTTAATAGCCATATGACTGTCGTCTTTTCTGACGGAGAGCTATCTGAAAGTTAGAACAATTGTATCCTTTATTAGCCTTTTTGGGTTAGTTCTATAAATTTTCAGACTGGCTTTTTAGTCAGTCTTTTATATTATATTTTTAGGAGAGAATGTTTATGAAAAAAGTTAATTTAGCTGTTGTTGGTGTTACTGGTATGGTTGGTAGGACTTTCTTAAAGGTTTTAGAAGAAAAAAATTTACCTATAGATAAGTTTTATGCATTTGCATCTAAGAAAAGTGCAGGCACTAAAATAACTTTTAATGGAAAAGAATATGAGGTAGAAGAACTTAGAGAAGACTCTTTTGACAGAGGAATTGACATAGCGTTATTTTCTGCTGGTGGAGAAACAAGTCGTATTTTCTCACCAATAGCTGCTAGTAAAGGGTGTATAGTAATAGATAATAGTTCATATTTTAGAATGGATAAAGACGTACCTTTAGTTGTTCCAGAGGTTAATCCAGAGGACATTGCCAAAAATAAAGGAATTATAGCAAATCCAAATTGTTCTACTATACAGGCGGTGGTAGCCTTAAAACCTTTGCATGATAAATATAAAATAAAAAGAATTGTATATTCAACTTATCAGGCTGTTTCTGGAGCTGGTAGAGCTGGTGTATTAGATTTACAAAATGGTATAAAAGGTGAAGAGCCTAAAATGTTTTTACACCCAATAGCCAATAATTGTATACCACATATAGATACTTTTTTAGACAATGGATATACAAAAGAAGAAATGAAAATGATTAATGAAACTAGAAAAATATTACACGATGATAGTTTAAAAATAACTGCTACTACTGTTCGTGTTCCAGTTGAAAATTCTCATAGTGAATCTATAAATGTTGAATTTTATGAAAAATTTGATTTAGATGAACTTATAAAAGACTTAGAAAATATGCAAGGTGTTGTAGTTTTAAATGACCACACAAAAAATCAGTATCCTTTAGCCACAATATCTAACGGTACAGATGAGGTATACATAGGAAGAATAAGAAGAGATGAAAGCTTAGAAAATGGTATAAATATGTTCGTTGTAGCCGACAACATAAGAAAAGGCGCAGCATCTAATGCTGTTCAAATAGCAGAATATATTATAAAAAATCAATTTAATAACCAATAAAAGAGGTGGATAAAATGAGTATTTTTACAGGTTCTGGTGTTGCAATAGTGACCCCTTTTAAACAAGATAAAACAATAGATTTTGATGCTTTTGAAAAACTTATAAACTTTCAAATAGAAAACAAAACAGACGCTATTATTGTATGTGGAACAACAGGAGAAGCTAGCACTTTGACAGAAGAAGAACATATAGAGGCTGTTAAATTTTGTGTAGAAAAGACAGCAAAACGTGTACCAGTTATAGCAGGAGCTGGTAGTAACAGTACAATGCGTAGCTTATCACTATGTAAAAAATGTGAAGAAGTAGGCGTAGATGGACTTTTAGTAATAACACCTTATTATAATAAAACAACTCAAAAAGGAATTATAAACCATTATAAAATATTAGCAGAAAATGTAAACTTACCAATTATACTTTATAATGTACCATCTAGGACAGGACTTAATATGACACCAAAAACAGTTTTAGAATTATCTAAAATAAAAAATATAGTAGGAATAAAAGAAGCTAGTGGAAATATATCTCAAGTTGTAGAAATAGCTAGTATTTGTCCAGAAGATTTTTATATATATTCTGGTAATGATAATCATATTTTACCTATATTATCTATCGGTGGAAAAGGTGTTATATCTGTACTTGCAAACATTGTGCCTAAAGACACTCATAATATGATAGAAAAATTTTTAAATGGAGATTTAAAAACAAGTAAAAAATTACAACTTTCTACTATTGAACTTATAAATGCACTATTTTGTGAAGTAAATCCTATACCAGTTAAAACAGCTTTAGAACTTATGGGATATGGAAAAGCATATTTTAGAGAACCTCTTTTAAATATGGAAGAAGAAGATTTTATAGCACTTAAAAATACTATGAAAAATTATAATCTTATTTAATAAAAAATAATTTTTTAATACTTTGTATTAAAAATTAGCTATTTTTAATCTTTTTAAGGTAAAAATTAAAATAAACTTTAAAAATAAAGCATAGCTTAATTATAAATAATAAAGCCTATTCTAACACATAGAATAGGTTTTATAATAATTAATATACAATAGAAAAGGTGATAATATGATAAAAATAATAATGCACGGTTGTAACGGAAAGATGGGACAAGCCATATGTAAAATTGTAGAAAAAGATGAAACTTGTGAAATAGTAGCTGGTATAGACATAAATCCAGTTAATGCTCCTTTTCCTACATTTACAGATATAAATGATTGTAATGTACAAGCAGATGTTATTATAGATTTTTCTACTGCAACAGCAGTTGATAGACTTATGGATTATTGTGTAGATAAAAAAATGCCAGTTGTTGTTTGTACAACAGGTCTTGATGAAAAAACTATTATAAAAATAGAAGAAGCATCTAAACATATACCAGTATTTAAGTCAGCTAATATGAGCCTTGGCATAAATCTTATAGCTAATTTATTAAAAAAGGCGTCTGCTATATTAGATGAAAATGGATTTGATATAGAAATAATAGAAAAGCATCATAATCAAAAAATAGATGCTCCTAGTGGAACAGCTTTGTTACTTGCAGATGCTATAAATGATGCTATGGATAATAAATTTGAATATGTGTATGACAGAAGTCAAACAAGAGAAAAAAGAAGTAATAAAGAAATTGGTATATCCGCTATTAGAGGGGGAAATATCGTTGGAGAGCATTCTGTTATATATGCTGGCAAAGATGAAATAATAGAGTTTACCCATTTTGCTCATTCTAAAGAAGTATTTGCCATAGGGGCAGTAAAAGCTAGTAAATTTTTAGCTAATAAACCAGCTGGTAAGTATGATATGCAAGATGTAATGGACAATATATAATATAGTGATAGAATAGTAAAAGACCACCTTTTTAGGTGGTCTTTTACTATATATAAAAATAAAGCTATAGCTAATTTTAATATATAGTAAAAAATTTATATAAAAAATATTGACAAAAACTTTAATAGTGTATATACTGTATATATAAGATATATACAGTAAGGAGGGAATACGTGAAAATAATTATATCAAATAGTTCAGATAGCCCAATTTATGAACAAATATCATATCAAATAAAAATGAATATTTTAAACGGAGTTTTGAAAGAAGGAGATAGTCTTCCATCTATAAGGACTTTAGCTAAAGATTTAAAAGTAAGTGTCATTACTACAAAACGAGCTTATGAAGATTTACAAAAAGATGGATTTATATCAACTGTTTCAGGAAAAGGAACATTTGTTTCATCTACAAATAAAGAAAAATTAAAAGAACAAAACTTTAAAATTATTGAACAAAAGCTTATAGAATGTATAGACTTTGCTAAATCATCAGGTATAACATTAAAAGAATTTAAAGAAATAGTTGATATTATTTTTAAGGAGGATTAGCTATGGATAATGTATTAGAGATTAAAAATTTGACTAAAAAATATAAAGACAACGTTGGTATAGAAAATATATCATTTAATGTACCAAAAGGAAGTATTGTAGGACTTATAGGTAGAAATGGCGCAGGCAAAACCACTATAATAAAAACAATATTAGATATAATTAAAAAGGATAGTGGAGAGATAAAAATAGTTGGACAGGATAAACTTGAGGATCATATAAAAAACAATATAGGAGTAGTTTTTGATGGGGATACTTTTACAGAATCACTAAATTTAATTAAACTTAATAATATATTAAAAAATATTTATGTAAATTGGAATGAAGAAGTGTATTTTAAATATATAGATAAAATGCAGTTACCATTAAAAAAGAAGTTTAAAGAGTTTTCAAAAGGTATGAAAATGAAATTATCTATAATAGTTAGCTTAAGTCATAATGCTAAACTTTTAATTTTAGATGAAGCTACAAGTGGATTAGACCCAGTTGTAAGAGATGAAATATTAGATTTATTTTTGGATTTTATACAAGATGAAAATAATGGTATTTTAGTTTCTTCTCATATTACAAGTGACTTAGAAAAGGTATCCGATTATATTGTGTTTATAGACAAAGGAAAAGTTATATTTTTTGAAAGTAAAGACAAAATTTTATATGAATATGGCATATTAAAATGTACTGAAGATGAATTAGATAAAGTTGATAAAAGATATATTTTAAAACAAATAAAAACAAATTATGGATATAACGTTATTATAACTAACAAAGAAGAAATAAAAAAACAATATTCTAATTTAGTTATTGATAACTGTACAATAGATGAATTAATGGTTATATACACAAAGGGGGTTTAGATAATGAAAGCTTTAATAATAGAATTTTTTTATGAAAAAAAGGCTATTTTAACCTCAATAATTTTAGCTTTATTTGTTTATATTTTATATATACCTATTTTTTCACAGCCAGAGGTAATATTATCAATGTTGGTTTCATTTTTATTTGCTAGTTTATATGGTGGATTAGTATGTAAAAGAAAAAATACTAATTTTGAAATATTTTTATCTACTACTCCTTTAGGAAGAAAAACAATTATAAATGCTGGATATTTAATAGGTTTAATTTTTAGTATAGCTGTGACTATTATATTTTTTATATTATATTTTATCAGAAAGTCTTTTATTAATATTGAGGCTTTAAATGCACTTAGTTTAAATCATATGTTAATTTTTGCAAGTTTTGGCTTTGGATTAATTGCAAATGCCATATTGTTTCCAAGTTATGTATTGCCAGATAAAGAGAATACAGTTTTAATAATTATAGCTAGATTTTTAACACTTTTAATATGCGCAGGGTCTTTATTTATTATATTTAAGTTAGAGTTTTTAAATTTTAATATAAGGATTTTAATATATTTAATTAGTTCTTTTATTATTTATATAATTTCTTATTTATTAACTATTAATATATATTTAAAAAAGAGCCTTTAAAGTAATCTACAATAATTGTACAATGAACCAATTAATGATTATATATATAAGGAGGGGAGGCAATGAAAGCTTTAATAATAGAATTTTTTTATGAAAAAAAGAGTATTTTAATTTCAATGATTTTAGTTTTATGTATTTATATTTTATATATACCTGCTTTTTCACATTCAGAAGTAATAGTATCAATGTTTGCCTCATTTACATTTGCTAATTTATATGGTGAATTAGTAACTAAAAGAAAAAATACTAATTTTGAAATATTTTTATGTATAAGCCCTTTAGGAAGAAAAACAATTATAAAAACTGGATATTTAATGGGATTAATATCAAGTATAGCTATGCCTATTATATTTTTTATATTATATTTTATTAGAAGGTTTTTAATTGGTTTTGAACCTGTTATAAATTTTGACACTATTAATGATATGGCAATTTTTGCAAGTTTTGGCTTTGGGTTAATTGCAAATGCTATTTCCTTTCCTATTTGCATATTGCCAGATAGAGAGAACAATAAGTTTTTAATGACTATAATTCAACTTGTAATACTTGGTATATGTGGGGCTTCTTTATCTATATTTAGCTTATATTTTTTAAATTTTTATGTAATACTTTTAATATATTTAACAATGGCTATTGTTATTTACATAATTTCATATTTAATAACTCTTAATGTATATTTAAAAAAGAACCTTTAATTTTTTGATGATTTTTATAAAAAAAGCTGTGATAAAAATAAAATCACAGCTTTTTTATATTTTTATTGAATAGTAAGCATAGTATAAATTATTTGAGCAGCCTCTGCTCTAGTTGCATTATCCTTAGGAGCAAAGCTACCATCTGTTCTACCGTTTATTATACCAGCTTGTTGAACTTTAGTAACGGCGTTTTGAGCATAGCTAGAAATGTGGCTATTATCTGTAAAGTTAATTACCTCTTTATTGTTATTTAAGCTAAACTGTTTATATTCACAAAATCTTTCTATCATAACTGCCATTTGCTCTCTAGTTATGTTGTCATTAGGAGCAAATGTAGCATTAGATGTGCCACTTGTAATACCAGTTTTAGAAGCCCAATCTACATAAGGATTAAACCACGCATTAGAAGGAACGTCTGTAAAGTTTTCAGTTTTATATTTATTTTCATTAATATTGTCTAACTTAGCAAGAAGTGTTATAAATTCTGCTCTAGTAATGTTGTTATTAGGAGCAAATTCTGTATCAGACATACCATTTATAATTCCTCTATCAGCCAAAAACTTAATAGAATCACTAGCCCAATGTGTATTTATATCTGAAAAGTTAGATTGTTTAACAATAGGATACATAGAATCTATATCTATTTTAGAGTTATTATTTTGATTATTTGTATTTTCTTCTTGATTACTATTTTGAGTAGTTATCTCAGTCTTTTCATCAGAAGAAGGTCTATTTACACTAGCTCCACCACCAGAAAAGCCATTATTACTAGAGGTGTTATTATTATTGTTGTTATTAGAGCTATTATTATCACTATCGTTATTGTCATTATTATTGTTGTTATCGTTATTATTAGAATTATCTTCCTCTTTTATTGTAATATCAGCAGTTAAGTCAAGTGTGTTACCAGTTAAATCATCATTTAGATTAACAAGCTCTAAAGAAACATTGTTAGACAGTTTAGGAGTATTATTAAATGTTAAATCTCCAATGTTTAAAGTACCATTTTCAGTAAGAGCACCACCATTATCTATAACTATTGATATAGTAGTTACTCCATTTTCATTTTTTTCATCTATATAACTATAAGTATAACTTGTAAAAGGTGTAAACTTTATATCAGTATTACCATTTTCATCTGTTAAATTTAATTGTAGTGCGTGAATATTATCACTTATACCATCTAATTTTATAGTAGCAACTTTATTATCTATATTTATAGAAACAGTTGTGTCTGCTGCAAAAACATTTGTTACAAACAATAAAGTTATTACAATGCTAGATATTATTTTTTTAATCACAACAAAAATCTCCTTTATTAGTATTTATCTACCACCATTTTAGGTGGTAGATATTAAAATTTTAGAAAATGTCATTGCTTATTATTTTATTTCTATTTGTGGTAAGCTTTCATCAGTAGGCATAGTAATCCACATTGTATTACTAGACATACGTTGTTTGTTACCTTCTGTATCTGTAATCCACATTTCTGCCATAATTTCTGTTGGTAAAACACTAAGATTTTCGTGTCCGTCACCTTGTATTTCAGCTTCTTGCTGTATATCTGGAACGAAAATAAATATACCCTCAGATGTAGATGAAGTTATAGTTCCATCTTCGTCTAATGTATCAAACATAAGAGAATAACCAGCAATCTCACGTTCTACTATATTAGAAGTTTCACTTAAAGAGTTTTCAGTAGCAAATTTACCTTTAACATAAATATTGCTTAAAGCTGTGTTACCTCTATATTTACCTACAATAACTAATGTGTCTTTAGGGATAACATCTTCAGGATTATCACCATATGTATAATTATCTGTAAGCCTTCCTATACCCAGATCCATAAATTCCACATTATCACCTGGATAAGAAATAAACTCCACATTATAAAGGTTTAAATCAATATTTTCTAGTTTTAATTTGTTTACATCATAAGCCCAAATTTTATCTTCAGTAGAGCCTGGTTTATTAAAGTATCCTATATATGCATTAGTATTAGTAGAGGCATTTGTAGAAAAATCTCCATCTTTAGCTAAGATATAACCATCATTATTATCTTGGTCTTGTGTAGATGTAGGAGCAACATCAGATACTACACTAGCATAAACTTTATATTTACCAGTTGGCATTGGTGTACTATCATCTTTTGGTGTAACTTTAATACCAGTAACAATAGTAGGTTCAGTGAAAGTAACAATTTTATTTTGAGTATCTATATTATATAAGCTTGTATCTATTGTATTGTCATAAGAAATTTTAACTTGACCAGCACTTTGTTTTGAACTAAGATTACCTAAAATATCCACAGGAATAACCTCATAAGTAAACGCCATATTATTAGCAGAACCTATAAAGTCTGTATATGTACCAGTTGTAGTAAATCCAATAGATTTACCATTTCTTATAATTTCATAACCTTGAACTTTATCTGTATCTGTATTTTTAGATATAGTTATAATAACTTCTTTAGAGTTTTCTGGATTAACTTGTGCAGATGCATTTACAGTAATATTAGTGTTAGCTTGTGTGCTGTTTAATCTTTCTCTTCTAGATTCATCTGTAAGATAATATATGGCTCTTGTTTCATCTTCAAAATTGCTCATTTCTGTTTTAGCCTCATCAGATAAAACAACACCCCATCTTTCAAAGAAAGTTGTTAAATCTTTTTTTGCAACCTTACTAGATGCAACAGCAAATTTATTCATATCTGTAAATGAATTTAAGCTGTTATCTGTTCTGTATAATTTGTGAAGTTCATTGTAGAATTTGAATGGTTCATCACCATTATCATATGCTAAATGAAGTTGCCAATACATTGCAAGATGAGTAAATACATCATTAGGCACACCTTCTCCACCTACAGAAACTTTTTTGAAAGCCTTTTCATAAACATTGCTATTTTCAAGTCTAGATTTTAATGTATTTTGGTCACCATCATAAGTTTGAGCCATTAATGAATAGATATTGTTAGTAACCTCAGCTTTACCAAATTTGTCCATAACGTGACCTATTTCGTGAGCAATACCCCATCCAAATAGATTATTTTGTTGTTCTGATGGTGTTTGTTCATTTGTAGGAGTGCCATTCATTAAAGGAGCAACAGAATCATAACCTACACCTATATGATTACCAGCAGCATACATAAATGCACCAGCGAACATTTTCATATAACGAATATTATGTCTAGTTTCTAAGCTATCATTTTCGTGGTCATCAATACCGTATGTTTTATATATAACTCCCATAAGTTCTTCCCACGCTTGTACATTAGCGTATGTTTTATCTATTTTTGCTTGTTTTTCATCAGCATTTTGATTAATACCTTTTAAAACTTGGTCAGCTGGTAAAGAGAGTAACACATTAGGTAAAGATATTTCAGATTGATTAAATCTTTGATATGTTAAGTTACCTTTTAAAGTAGGTACATATTCTACAAGTTCATCAATAAATGTAGATATTCTTTCTTTTACTTTTTCTTCATCTAAAGTAGATAAATCTTTAAGCTCAAGATAAGGTATTTTTTGTCCACCAATTATTTGTAATTTAATTTCAGAAGCTTTATCTCCAGAATATGTTATGTATAAAGAACCACCTCTATCGTTGTTTACACTACCTATTTTAGGGAGAGTGATTATATTTCTACCATTTTGTAATGTAATAGGTGAGGCAGAAAGTGAATCTACTTGTTCAAAAAACTGAGTAGGAACAAGTGAAACAGTTTCACCATCTGGTATATCAGCATATATAGTGATAGTTTCATTTGCACTACCTACAATACCTAAAGGTTGCCAGTTATTTATAGATTTACTATATTGTGTATTATCTTTTGATGTATCTATAGAGAATACATTATCTTTTATAATACCTAAAGCATCTGTGTTTTTATTTAAAAGAGAAGTTGCAATATCAAGTTCTTTTAATAAAATGTCTTTATTAATAACAAAGCCATCAACGTTGTTTACTTCTGCTTTAAGATCTTCAATGTTTTGCGCAGTAGTAGTTGATTTTAACTCTGTTCTAGAAGAATTAGCAAAAAGATCAGCTATTCTATCTGCTATATCATTATACTCATAAAATACTACTTCAGAAGCATTCATATCAGTAGGTGAACCTGCCCATTGTGAAGGAGCAACTTTAATTTTTTTAACATTTTCTTGTTTAGGAAAGTCAAAAATAAAATAGCTATCATTTTCACCACGATTAGATATAGATTTACCACTTGCAATTACAGTACCAGCTTTATTTAAGTCTTGATCATTAGTCCATACTTCTATAGTATAAGTATTAAAGCTATTTCTGTATTTTCCGTCTAATCTAGGTACCCAAATTAAATAGTCCATATCTTTAGGTTCTTCAAATGTAAATGTAAAATAGTTAGAATCATACCAACGTCTAGCCACCCACGAAGTTTCATAATCTCCATCTATAAGCCAATTACTATCAAATCCATTAGGATAAAGACTTGTGTTATAATGGTCTTTATGTGATATTTCTACTTTTTCTATTTCAGAACTATCAATTTTATTTCTTGTAGGAAGTGTAGGAGCTACAATAACTTCTTTTTTAGGAGTAGCCTGAGCAGGTTCTGAAAAACTACTTTCTCCAACACTATTTTGTGATGTAACATAAATTGTATATTCAACATTATTTGTAAGGCCAGTTAGTTTATAACTTGTACCAGTAATACCAGTAGCTACTTTTTTAGCTTCTGAGTCATTTTCAGTTTTAGTATATATATTATATGTTTTTGCATTTTCAGAAGCCTTCCAAGTAACAGTTATAGAACTATCTTCACCAGTAGCTTTAACAAAATCTGGTCTTTGAGGAGCTTTTTCTGGTTGTGGAGTAGCAGATACAATAGTAGATTTATTACCCTCCCAATCGCCAGATGTTGCACTTATTGCAAAATAATATGTTTTAAGATTTTCAAGGTCAGATATAGTTATGTTAGTAACGTCTGTTGTTGATATTTTATCTAAGTTGTTTTCATCAGTACCATAATAAACTTTATATCCAGTAACGTTAGGTACTTGTCTCCAAGATAAACTAACCTCTCCATCACCAGCTTTTGCAATAACGTTTTTTACAGTAGTATCTTGTATAATATCTTCATTAACAATATCTTTTAAAAATTTTACTTCATCTACTACTACATATCCACCAGCTTCAGTAGGTTTAATATTAACAGTAACTTTTTTTACTGGAACTCTCTTACCAAGATTAACAGTAACTACTGTTTCGGCGTTTCTAGCGTACATAGCCATAGCAGGAGTAGGAGTAGTTGTTTCTATAGTATTTCCATCAGCGTCTTCTAATAGTATTTCAACATTTTCTTGTGTAGTACCTTGTGGTATAGTAATTTCAACACTAGACATTTCTTGAGGAGTGGTAAATTCTAAAGGAATAGATATTTTTTCTTCTCCATCTTTTGCTTTAAAAGAAACAGTGTCACCTTCAGAGAAAATATTTTCTATATTTCCAGTAATCTCAACATTTTGTTCAATAATAGATGTATCTAATTGTTCTAAAATTTTAGATGAAACCATCTCTGTATCAAAGATTTCAGGTTCTTGTAGATTAGTCATATTTGCATTAACTATTGATATGTCAGCTACAGTTATTTTGCCATCATTGTTAAGGTCATAATCTGTATTATTAGTATTAAGATTATCTTCTAATAATTTTCTATCAGAAGTATCAACTTTACCATCATTATTTATATCACCTAAAACCATAGTTGTAGCAGTACTTATATTTACTCTTTTAGAATGACTAGAAGTGTTTAAATTAACAACAGTTTTTACATAGTTTTTGCCCTCTAATGTAAGATTATACCCATCAGAAGCTTTTAAACCATCTATTTTAAATTTTATATAAGTGATTTTTCCATTTTCTTCTGTTATTTCAGAAGTAATGTCATATCCGTCTATATTTGTATTATATGTATCATTATTTAAAAAGTCATTTAAAGGAATTTCTATGCTTGTAGAGTTACCATCTAATATAGCTTTTAAATTTTTAGATTTTAAACTTTCAATTTTTTCAGGATATAAAAATCCTATTGCAGTTTCTATATATGTTTTATCTATATTTGTAGATATAGAATTAGCAAAAGCTGGCATTATGGAGCTTAAAGCTAATGTTGAAGATAAACCTAAAGTTAAAAGTTTTTTCTTCATAAAAAGTACCTCCTATTAATAAGTATTGTTATTTTATAATAAATATTAAGTTATAAAACTTATTATGTAAATTATACTATAATAATTAACAAAAATCTACTAATTACATATAATTTTTATCAAATTTAATAATATTGTAATATTTATAGTAGTTATAACATTTCTTAATATAGAATATAATATATAAAATATATTAAGAGGTGAAAAAATTGCAAAATAATTATATTTTAAAAAATAAAAATAATGAAATATTGTCATTTTATTATGGAGAAGAAAGAGCTATTTATTGTAAAAAGCTAGATTCTAATAATAATCAAATAACAAGCAAAATAATACAAGACGTTACCGATTGTTTTACAGTTACTTTAAGTCCTAATAAAGATATATACATTTTTTGTCAAACGTATAATGGAGATATTATTTTGTGTAGACTAGAAGAAAATTCTTTTAAAAATAAAATATTGTTTAAAAACAAAAATGAAGTATCACAAAATATTTTATTTCAACCTATATTTTTTAAAGGAAATATGAGCCTTATATATAATACGACTGTACCAAACAATAATAGTTTTTTGTCTATAAAAACTTTAGTTGGAGGTAAAAATTGGACTAATACAGAAAATATAGATACTTTTACACCACTGTCTAACAACATTTTTTATATACAAAAAATAACTGAAGAAAATATAGTATTAGCCTATCAAAAAAAGAACAAAGACATTCAAATAGGATACAAAGAAATAAAAAATGGTAATATATCAGATTTTATTACAATACATAAAACTGGATACCAAATAGTAGATTATTCTTTTGTATGCTTTCAAAATACTATACATTATTTATATGTAATAAAAAGTTTATTTTCTAGCCAAGTCATATATAAGAAAAAAGATGAAAATGGTATATCTAGCCCAATAATATTGTTTGAAGGACAAAAAATAAAAAGTTGTAATATTAATATTTTAGAAAATAACTTATATTGCAGTTTTATTGTAAACTCTACATTATATTACTGTCAATCGGAAGATTTTGGTAATTCATTTTTAGGTATATCTAAATATAGAAAACCTATATCTCAAGATGTTATAAAAGCTAGATTTATAACAGATAATAATATAAGAAATAGCAGTATAAATGACGTGTATATAGATAGTAGAAATTCTTTAAATATATATCTTTTACCTGAAATTTTACCAAGTTTATTTAATAGACCAATAAATACAAAAAATCAAGATAGTAATATAAATGTTAATCAAGACAATTTTATAACTAACTTAAATAATCAAATTATAGAAAATGAAAATATAGAAAAAAATGTTACTAAAGAAGATAATGTACCTAAAAAGCCAGTAAGCCAAATTAAAAATACTGTTACATTAGAAAATGATTTTATGTCAAACTTTAATCTTGAAGAATTTTCAAAATTTAATATAAATAAAGAAAATTTTAATATTCAAAGAAATGATAACATTTCTACCAATAATAATTCTCAAATATTAGAAAACAAAGTTAAAATGTTAAATCAACAATTAAATGAAAAAAATAGTCAAATATTAAAGTTAAATGATATTATACAAAATAAAAATAATGAAAGAACAGATATAGAAGTAAATTTAAGACAAAAAATAAAAAATATGCAAAATGAAAATAGCTCTTTGTTAGAAAAAATAAGTACTTTAGAAAAAGAAATAGAAAACATTAAAAATATTAATAAATCTATTGAAAGTGAGGACATAAAACAAAATGATGAACCTGTATCAAAAACTAAAGAGCAAAATCAAGAAGATTAAAAAAGATAAAATTCTATTATATATTTATATAGCTATAATATTTGTAGGAATGATGAAAACATATTTAGATGAAACAGTAGAAACATTTTCTATGCCTGTTGCTAATAAAAATATTGTAATAGACGCAGGACACGGAGAATGGGATCCGGGGAAAGTAGCTAAAGATGGAACTTTAGAAAAAGACATAAATCTTCAAATATCAAAATACTTACAAGGATATTTAGAACAATCAGGCGGATTTGTTTTAACAACAAGAATAAATGATACTGCATTATCTGACAAAAAAAGAGAAGACTTAAAAGAAAGAAAAAACATAGCTAATAATGAAAATGTAGATTTATTGGTTAGTATACATCAAAATTCATTTCCTAAAGAAAGTGTAAAAGGTGCTCAAGTTTTTTATTATAAAGATTCAGAAGAAAGTAAAAAGCTAGCAGAATGTGTACAAAATAGATTTAAAGAAGTAGATAGTTCTAATGAGAGAGTAGCTAAAGACAGTAAAGATTATTATATCCTAAAAGAGACAACTATGCCAGCTATTATTGTAGAATGTGGATTTTTATCTAATACAGAAGAAAATAACAAGCTAAAAGATGAAGAGTATCAAAAAAAGATAGCTTGGGCTATATATTTAGGTATATTAGATTATTATAATAATTAATTTATTATATATAAAAGGGGAGTTTAAAGTATTAATTAAATACCTTACTAAAATTTTATATATTTATAGTTCTACAAAAAATATAAATAAAGATTTTAGCTCTTATTTTTTGTAGAGCTTTTTTAATATTATTATATTAATAATTTAAAGTTTTAGTAATTTTTTTATAATTTATGAGTATTATTATATAAAAAAGAAAGGACAGGGAATATATGCTTAATTATCTATGGGGTGGGATGATATTAATAGGAATAGTAGTAGCTTCTTTTACTGGTAATATGCAAAATGTAACTCAAGCTATATTGGACTCATCTAAAGAGGCTATTACTACTTGTATAACTATGCTTGGTATTATAGCTATGTGGTCTGGTATGATGGAAATAGCAGAAAGGTCAGGACTTGTAAAAGAACTTAGCAAAAAAATGAGACCATTTTTGTCTTATCTATTTCCCGATGTGCCTAAAAATCATAAATCTTTAGATTATATATCTACTAATGTAATAGCCAACATTTTAGGATTAGGTTGGGCTGCGACACCAGCTGGTATTAAAGCTATGGAAAGTTTACAAACAATTAACAAGAAAAAAGATGAGGCTAGTAGAGCTATGTGTATGTTTTTAGTATTTAATATGTCTAGTTTACAATTAATATCTGTTAATATAGTAGCTTATAGGTCACAATTTAATTCTCAAAATCCATCTGAAATTATTGCACCAGGTCTTTTAGCTACTTTAGTATCAACTATTGTTGGTGTATTAGTAGTAAAAATTATAGAAAGGTGGAAATATAGATGAAATTTTTATTAATATTATCTGACTTAATGATTCCACTTGTTTTAATTTACATATTATTTTATGGATATTCTAAAAAGACTAATGTATATGATGCTTTTATAGACGGAGCAGAAGAAGGATTTAAAACAGTTTTTAAAATTGCTCCCACATTAGTTGGATTAATGGTTTCTGTTGGTGTATTAAGAGCCTCAGGTGCTTTAGATTTATTAAGTAATATAATATCACCTATTACAGAAAAAATAGGATATCCAACGGAGGTTGTTCCTCTTACTTTTATGAGACTTATTTCTTCATCTGCGTCTACAGGGATTTTATTAGACTTATTTAAAACTTATGGACCAGATTCTTTTATAGGTAAATTTGTAAGTGTTATGATGAGTAGTACAGAAACTGTGTTTTATACTATGAGTGTATATTTTATGGCTGTTAATATAACAAAAACTAGATATACATTAGCAGGAGCTTTAATAGCTAACTTTGCTGGAGTTATAGCAAGTCTTTGGATATGTAATGTACTATGGGGATAAAAAATAACACCTTTATTTATTAATAAAGGTGTTATTTTTTATTAATTTCAATTAAGTTATGACTTTAGTTTTCAAGACAAAATTATAAACGGATTTTTTAAATTTTTATTTAAGAATAATATAAATAGCTATTTAAAAAATTAATTAAAATTATTTTAAAGCATCTAAAGCAGCTTGAAAGTTTGGTTCACTCTTAACTTCGCTACAATATTCTACATAAATTACTTTATTATTTTCATCAACTATAAATATAGACCTTGTTAATAAACCAAGTTCATTAATATACACACCATAATTTTCACCAAAGCTTCTATGTTTATAGTCTGATAATGTAGTTATTTTATCTGAACCAGTAGCACCACACCATCTTGATTGGGCAAATGGCAAGTCCATAGATACAACATAAATAGAAACATTGTTAAGTTTTGTAGCTTCTTCATTAAAACGTTTAGCAGACATATCACATATAGGTGTATCTAAAGATGGAACAACAACGAATACACGTTTTCCGCTAGTATCTTTTAAAGATACGTCATTTAAGTCATTATCTGTTAATAAAAAGTCTGGAGCCAAATCTCCTACTTTAATTTCTTTTCCTTTTAATGTTAAAGGGTTACCGTTAAAAGTTATATTCATAAAAATAAATCTCCTTTCAAATTTAATCCATACTAAAATAATACACTTTAAAATGTGATTAGTCAATAGTAAATAATAATTTTTTTTTGATTTATTAAATAACTAATACTAAAATAGGCTAGACTACATTTATATAGTCTAGCCTTTTTATGTTAATAATAATTACATATATTAAATATGTTTTTCTACTTTTATTTGTTGAGCCTCTTTAGAAAGTGTTGTACTAAAATTAATTTTACCAGAAAGGTTAGTTTTAATTTTGTCTATATTAACATCATTTATAAATAAAGAATAGTTTGTATTTGGTTCTAATTCTATGGTAATAAGTGTATCCCCTAAACCTTCAGCTAAAAAAGTTGCTTCTTTTTCTTTTATACTAAGGTTATGTATAGTAGCACCTGGAACTGTTTCTAATAAGAGATTGCCATTTTTAGAAAGTCTTGTAACTTCATTGTGTGTTCTAATTTTATATATATTACCATCTACATTAAAATCTTTAACTTTAATTTTTTCTGTAACTTCATAATTACCAAAACTTAATGTTTTATCTTCGTTTAAAATAATTCCTTCTTTTATTATAGACATGGTGTAATCCTCCTAAATAAATTTTATAAAATAATCGACATAATAAATAAAATATATTATAATTATATCAAAAGACTAATGATTTGTATATAAAAACTTTTAGGAGGAAAATAAATGGCACTTGTTAGATTAGATAAATTTTTGTCTAACGCTGGTATAGGAAGTAGAAGTCAGGTTAGAGATTATATAAAATACAGAAGAGTTTGGGTAGATGGAAGTCCTTGTGTAAAGGCTGACACTAAAATAGATAAAGATAAAAATGTAGTCACTTTTGATAAAAGAGTTGTATCTTATGATGAATATGTTTATGTTATACTCAATAAACCTAAAGGGGTTATATCTGCCACAGAAGATGAAACAGAAAAAACTGTAATAGACTTATTAGATGATAAGTATAAAAAGATGAAACTTTTTCCAGTTGGTAGATTAGACAAAGATACAGTAGGACTTTTAATATTATCTAATGACGGAAGATTTGCTCATAACACACTTTCTCCTAAAAAACATATAGAAAAGTCTTATTATGCACATATTAATGGAAAAATAACACAAGAGCATATTAAAAAATTTGAAGAAGGGGTAGTCATAAGTGGAGGATATAAATGCTTGCCAGCTAAATTATCTATAGAATATAGTGCTGATAACTTTTCTAAAGTTAATATAACTATAAAAGAAGGAAAATATCATCAAATAAAAAGAATGTTTGAAGCTTTTGGCAAAAAAGTTGTATACCTTAAAAGAACTAGTTTTGATGATATAAAACTAGATGAAACCTTAGAAGAAGGACAATATAGACTTGCTAATGAAAAAGAAATGAAAGTTATAGAAAAATTTATCGAAAAATGACAAACTTTTTTTATAATATTACGTCTAATATATTAAATATAAAAAATTAATTATATAAATAATAAATAGCTTAAAATTGGAATAAAATAAATTTATATATAAAAATAGGAGATAAAAATGTTTGAACATAATATTAAGAAAAAAAGTAAAATAACACCTGGGGTACTTATAATTTTTGGAATTTTATTAATGAGTTTAGTTGTCATTATAAATAACAGCACAATTATACAAACCTCTATTGAAAATATAAAAACCTGGAAAGAAAGTAAAGAAAGTGTATAAATATAATAAAGCCTACTTAACTAATTAAAGTAGGCTTGAGGCTGTAGACAAAGTCTACAGCCTTTCTAAAAGATGAAAATTCATCTTTTAGAGATTGAAGCAAAGTAAAAAAGCTGATTTTCTCGCACAAGGGCTAAAGCCCTAAAAATCTAGCTTTTTACACAATCCGAGGCAAAGCCCCGTCTTGTGATTAAAATTTTTAAATGCATTGCATTTAAAAATGTAAAACTAATATAAAGATTACTATCTATTTTGTCTATAATATGAAGCCTACTTAGCTATTAAAGGAGGCTTTATTATTAATTAAAATTAAATTATGCTTGTAATTTTAGCTTAAAGTCTTTTTCAGCTTCTCTTTTTTGGTCTTTTTTAGCTATATCGTGGCGTTTATCATATAATTTTTTACCTTTTGCAATAGCTATATCCATTTTTACATAACTTCCACTAAAATATATCTTTGTAGGAACTAAAGTATGCCCATCTATTGTGGAAGCTCCTATAAGTTTATTTATTTCATATTTATGCAAAAGTAATTTTTTATCTCTTAAAGGGTCGTGATTAAAAATATTGCCCTGCTCATATGGGCTTATGTGCATATTTTTTACAAAAGCTTCATTGTTTTCTATTTTTATATAGCTGTCTTTAAGATTACAACGACCGGCTCTTAAAGATTTAACTTCTGTCCCTTTTAATGCTAAGCCGGCTTGATAAGTCTCTAAAATAAAATAGTCGTGAAAAGCTTTTTTATTTTGTGCTATTATTTTTACGCTATTTTTTTCTTTCATATTTGCCTCCTATATATTTTTTAAGTCTTCTAATATTTTATAATCTATTTGTTTACCTAAAAATATATTACCTAATGAAACATCTGGTCGGTTATCTCCGTGAAAGTCACTACCACCTGTTATTTTCATATTATATTTTTCACACATTGATAATAAAGTATTAGTTTGTTTTAAAGTGTTAGATGGATAATAACATTCAATTCCTTTAAGTCCAGCGTGCTTTAATTCTCTTATTGCTATATCTAAATCATTATTAGAAAGTTTATATATCATAGGGTGGGCTAAAACAGGTATTCCATTTGATTCTAATATAATTTTTATAGCTTGGTCATAAGGAATTAACGTACGTTTTATATATGCTGGTTTACCTTTACCTAAATATATATTAAATGCTTCTTTTATATTTTTTGTATAGCCTTTTTCTGCTATTGCCTTGCCAAAATGTGCCCTTGTGACTAGACCTAAAGGAGATAGAGATTTTACATAGTCTAGTGATATATTAACGCCTATTTCATTTAACTTGTTAATAAGGTCCTGATTTCTTTTATTTCTAGTTTTTTCTAAATCTTTTAAAAGGTTTAAAAGTTTTGTATTTTTTATATCTAAAAAATAGCCTAAAATATGTATTTCTATACCTTTATAATCAGCAGAAATTTCTATACCGTTAATAAGTTCTATATTAAATTTTTCAGCCTCTGGTATAGCATAAGATATACCATCTATTGTATCGTGGTCTGTTATGGCTATTGCTTTAATATTATTTTTATAAGCTAAATTAATAAGTTCTTGTGGTGAATATGTACCGTCTGAAAATGTTGAATGAGTGTGAAGGTCTATCATAAAAACAACTCCTAATTTAAAATAATTAATAGAAATATATTATTATCATAAAACAAAAATCTAATTAATACAATAGTATAAATAATTTTTTTTTATAAAATAGTGTCTTAAATAAAAAGGAGGAAAGAACTTATGAAAAATAATAAAAAAGATAAAAAAAGTAATAACGATGAAAAACAAAAGGATTCGATAGTATCTTTAACCAAAGGGGTTATATTTTCATATTTAATAACAGTAATAGTTTTTATAGTATATGGAATACTTTTAACATATACAGAAACAACAGAAAAAAATATTCAAATCGTAGTTATGATAACTACTGTTGTATCAGTATTAATAGGTGGTATTATATCGTCTAAAGGAGTTAGTAAAAGGGGATTAATGTTTGGTATGTTAGTGGGAATAATATACTCTATTATTATGATTATGGTTAGTTTTTGTATATTACCTACTATAAAAATAACATCTAAAATGATAATGATTATTATATTATCTATATCAGCTGGAGGTATAGGTGGAATTATTGGTATAAATAGTAAGAAATAATTAAAATAAATATAGAAAAAGTTAAAAAGGTATGATATAATGATTTGTACATATTAATTAAACCATTTTAGGAGGATATAAAATGAAACATATTAAAACTTTAAACACAAAATTACTTAAAAGTACTATGGCAAAAGGTGGATGTGGAGAATGTCAAACATCTTGTCAATCTGCTTGCAAAACATCTTGTACCGTTGCTAACCAAAAATGTGAAATGGTAAAATAATTAGCCTAAAACCGTAGCTTAAACTGTTTTAAGCTACGGTTTTAATTATTTCAATTAAGCTATGACTTTATTTTTTAAGATAAAATTTATAAACTACTTTTTATTTTAATTTTATGGAAAAAAATAATAGTAATAGTTGTTTTTGGATACAGAGTATCAAAAAGTTAATACTAAAATTAATATGTTTTTAATTTATTTAGTAAAGTATATTTTTAAATTATTGTTAATTAAATTAATAGACCAAAATTGGAAGGAGATTAAAATGATACATAAATATAAAATGAACGACTTAAATATAGTTTTAGATGTAAATAGTGGTTCTGTTCATTGTGTAGATGATGTTTCTTATGATATATTAGATTATTATGAAAAAGAAAGTATAGAAAATATAATTAATATATTAAAAGAAAAATATAGTGAAGAAAGTATAAATGAAGCTTATGAAGAAATAAAAGAATTAGTAAATAATGAAGTTTTATTTTCTAAAGATATTTTCTCAAACATTATACCTGAGGTAGATAAAAGAAACCCTGTGGTTAAGGCGCTTTGTTTACATATAGCCCACGATTGTAATTTAAAATGCAAATACTGCTTTGCTGAAGAAGGCGAATATCACGGTAAACGTTCTCTTATGAGTGCAGAAGTAGGGAAAAAGGCTATTGACTTTTTAATAGAAAATTCTGGCTCTAGAAGAAACCTTGAAATAGACTTTTTTGGTGGAGAACCTTTAATGAACTTTGATGTTGTTAAAGAAATAGTAGAATATGGAAGAAGTATTGAAGATAAATATGGTAAAAAATTTAGATTTACTATGACAACAAATGGTATATTATTAAATGATGAAATAGCTAGTTATATAAATGAACATATGCATAATGCTGTTTTAAGTTTAGACGGGAGAAAAGAGATAAATGATAAAATGAGAGTTCGTGCTGGTGGTCAAGGTAGCTATGACAATATTGTACCTAAATTTGTAAAAATGGCAGAAGATAGAAATCAAATGGATTATTATGTAAGAGGCACATTTACAAGAAATAATTTAGACTTTGCAAATGATGTACTACACCTTGCAGACTTAGGATTTAAACAAATTAGTGTAGAACCTGTTGTTACAGATGAAAATGAAGAATATGCTATAAGAAAAGAAGACTTGCCAGTTATATTTGAAGAATATGAAAAATTAGCCAAAGAAATGTTAAAAAGAAAAGAACAAGGTCAAGGGTTTAACTTTTTCCATTTTATGATAGATTTAACAGGTGGACCTTGTGCCCATAAAAGACTTGTTGGCTGTGGGTCTGGAACAGAATATTTAGCCGTTACTCCAGAGGGAGATTTATTTCCTTGTCACCAGTTTGTAGGACAAGATGAATACAAAATGGGAAGTGTATTTGAGGGTGTTTTAAGAAAGGACATTAGACAAAACTTTGAAGGAATAAATGTATATTCTAAACCAGCTTGTAAAAGTTGTTGGGCAAAATTCTATTGTAGTGGTGGTTGCGCAGCTAGTTCAAACAATATGCATAACGACCTTATAACTCCTTATGAAATAGGCTGTGAAATGCAAAAGAAAAGAACTGAATGTTCTATTATGATGAAAGTTTATGAAGCCTTAAATGAAAATGTATGAAACTTATAAAAATATTTTTTAAACTTATAAAGTATGCTTTAATTTTTCTTGTTATAAAATTTATGATACAACAGGCAGTTCTTGATAATAACAACTCAACAAATATACAAAATCTTATTGAAAAAATACAAAATTCTATAAATATAGATAACCCTAAATAATTGTTTAAATATTTTAAACAAGAAAGGAAAGAAAATATATGAAATCTAAGAATGTTTTAATACTTTTAGTTATCTTTATTATTACTGGTGTACTTTTTTATACCTCATACAATGGATATGGAAACGGTCATATACTTAGTTATAAAAATATAGAAAAAGGCTTAGATTTAAGTGGTGGTGTATATATTGTTTATGAAGCACAAGAAGAAACAGAGTTAAGTGTAGATAATGATGAAACAACTACAGTATCACAAGATATATCTAGTAGTGAAGAGATTACAAATGAGCAAAGTAGCAACACAGAAGAAAGTTCATCTTTAGAACAAGAAACAGAACAGACAGAATCTTTAGGCGAAGCATCGTGGCAAGATAAAATGAACTCTGCTATATCTATGATACAACAAAGGCTTGATAGAAAAGGGTGGACAGAGGCTAATGTGTATCAAGAGGGAAGCAAGCGAATAAGAGTTGAAATCCCTGGTATAGACGACGTGGAAACTGCTGTGGAGGAAATAGGACAAACTGCTAAGTTATCATTTGTAGATTCTACTGGACAAGTTGTAGTTAAAGGTGAAGATGTTATAAACGCCAAAAAACAATCATATACAGGTGAAAATGGACAATCTCAAATAGTTGTAAGTTTAGAATTTAATGAAAAAGGAAAAGAAGATTTTAAAAATGCAACTGAGGCAAACATAGGATTACCTATATTTATAATGCTTGATGATGAAATAATAAGTGCACCTACTGTTAATTCTGTTATATCCGATGGTAAAGCTATTATTGAAGGTGGATTTGATATAGACGGAGCAGAAGAACTAGCATCTTTAATAAGAGCCGGTTCTTTACCTTTTGAACTTGAAATATTAGAGATGAATACAATAGGGGCAACTCTTGGAGCAAATGCTTTAAAAACAAGTATATTAGGTGGAGTTGTTGGTATAGCATTAGTAGTAGTATTTATGTTATTATTTTATAGAATTAAAGGACTTGCAGCAAATATTGCACTTTTTATATATATCCTTTTAGAACTTATATTATTAAATGGACTTAACATAACCTTAACTTTACAAGGTATAGCAGGTATTATATTATCTGTTGGTATGGCTGTCGATGCCAACGTTATTATATTTGAAAGAATAAGAGAAGAATTAGCATTAGGAAGAACTTTAAAATTGGCTATAGATAAAGGATTCTCTAGAGCATTTCCAGCTATATTAGATAGTAATATTACAACACTTATAGCTGGTGGTGTGCTATATTGGCTTGGAAGTGGACCTATAAAAGGATTTGCTCAAACATTAATGCTTGGTATTGTAATTTCTATGTTTACAGCTTTATTTGTTACAAAAGTAATTATTAAAGCTATGGTTAATGTAGGTATTAAATCACCTAAGCTATATGGCGGTAAATAAGGAGGATTTAAAATGAATATAATAAAAAATAGATATATATATATTGCTATATCCATTATTATTATAGCTATTGGCTTTGGGTTTATGCTTTATAATAATAGTCAAGGCAAAGGATTTTTTAACTATGACATACAATTTACTGGTGGGAGCTCTATTGAAATATCTTCAAATGGAAAAGAGATTAATAATGATGGAATAAATAATATACTTAAAGATAGCATAAATATAGATAATGCACAAATACAAATAGTTGGTAATGGAGAAAGCGTTATTATAAAAACTCGTTTGTTAAGTCAAGATGAAAGAACAACTCTTATAGATGCTATATGTAATGAATATAGCCTAACAGAAGATGATTTTTCTGTTAGAGATATAAGTGCTACTATAAGTAATGAAATGAAAAGAACCTCTTTTTTAGCAGTTTTAGTGTCTTGTATAGCTATGCTTATATATGTATCATTTAGATTTAAAAATTTTAAAATAGGCGCAAGTGCTATAATTGCTCTTTTACACGATGCTTTAGTATTAGTATCTTTTTATGCTATATTTAGAATACCTTTAAATGATTCTTTTATAGCTGCTATACTTACAATCCTTGGCTATTCTATTAATGCTACTATCGTTATATTCGATAGAATAAGAGAAAATAAAGGCAAAAATAGTAAAGTAGATGAAGAAATTATGAACAACGGTATAAATGAATCTTTAAGACGTTCTATATTTACCTCTTTAACTACATTTTTTACAGTAATTAGTTTATATATATTTGGTGTGGAATCTGTAAAAATATTTGCACTACCTATTGCTATTGGTATAGTTTGTGGTACTTATTCATCTATATTTTTAGCAGGTTCTATATGGTATATGTTAGATAATATTAAAACTAAAAATAGTTAATTAATTTTTAATATTTTATATTAAAAAAGCTATTCCTATTTTTATTTTGAATAATAAGGCATAGCTTAATTACATATAAATATAGAAAGTCATCTAAAACAAATTTAGATGACTTTTTATTTAATTTTATAAAATACTTGATAATAAACATATATTTTTGTTAAAATAATAATATACAAAATAAAATAAGGAGATAAAAATGGCTAAATGGACAATTAGAAATCCAAAGGCTAATATACCTAAAATGGTTGAAGAATTTGGTGTAAGTGAAACTTTTGCAACAGTTTTAGCTAATAGAGATATTTTAACAAGAAGAAGCTTAAATACATATTTATATAATGATGAATTATTTTTTTATAACCCATTAGAAATGAAAGATATGGAAAAGGCATTTATAAAAATTATAGAATCTATATCTAAAAATGAACTAATATGTATATATGGAGATTATGATGTAGATGGGGTTACTAGCACAGTTATTTTATATAAAGCATTGAAAAATATAGGAGCTAATGTAATATATTATATTCCAGATAGAGAAGAAGAAGGATATGGACTTAACATAGAGGCTATAAATGAGGTTAAAAATAAAGGCGTAGATATTATTTTTACTTGTGATAATGGTATAGCCAGTATAGAAGAGGTAGCATATATAAAACAAAACGGAATGGATATAATTATATTAGACCATCACGAACCTAGATTTATAGAAGAAAGTCATACTAGAATTGAAATATTGCCAATGGCAGATGCAATAATAAATCCTAAACAAAATGAATGTTGTTATAAATTTAAAGCTCTATCGGCTGGAGGAATTTGTTTTAAATTTGTAAAAGGACTTTATGAATATATGGAAATAGATGAAAATTTAGATGAATATTTAGTTTTTGCATCTATTTCTACTGTTTGTGACATTGTAGACCTTTTAGATGAAAATAGAATTATAGTAAAACAAGGACTAAACATATTAAATGAAAATAAAAAAATTAATAAAGGACTTTTTGAAATATTAAAAGTTAATAACATAGATGAAAAATTAATAGATGAAAATGATTATGGATTTATTATAGGTCCTTGTATTAATGCTAGTGGTAGACTTGAAAGTGCTTTAAAGGCAGTAGAACTATTTACAACAGATAATGATAAAAATATTAATAATCTTGCTTTAGACTTATTAAATCTTAACATTCAAAGAAAAAATTTAACTCAAAAAGCCGTAGAAACCATACTTTGTACAGTAGAAAATAGCAATATAAAAGAGGATAAAGTCATAGTTGTATATAATGATGAAATACACGAATCTATAGCTGGTATTGTAGCTGGTAGAATTAAAGAAATATATTATAAGCCAACTTTTGTAATAACAAAATCTAAAAATGGAGCAAAAGGCTCTGGAAGAAGTATACAAAGTTATAATATGTTTGAAGAACTTTTAAAATGCTCTCATCTTTTTCAAAAATTTGGTGGACATAAAATGGCAGCTGGATTATCTTTATTAGAAGAAAATATTGATATTTTTAGAAAAACTATAAATCAAAATTGTACCTTAACTACAGATGACCTTGAAGAAAATATAGTTATAGACAAAGCATTAAGATTTTATGATATAACTTTGGACTTGGCAGAAGAATTGTATAAAATGAAGCCTATTGGTAAGGAAAACAAAGGAGCTATATTTGCTACTAAAAATGTTAATATAAAAAATATAAGATTTGTAGGTAAAGAAAATAATATAATACAATTTATATTAAATGATGGTACAAATGATATTAAAGCTATAGCTTTTAATGGATATGACAAGTTTTGTGAAATATTAAAAAATAATTTGACCAATGATGATTTTCAAAAAGTTATGGTTGGTATAAAAAAATATGTTGACTTAAAATTAGATGTAGTATATTCTATTGAAGTAAATATATTTAATGAATTTAAAAATGTTCAATTAATATTAAAAGATTTTAGGCTTTCTTAAAAAGGAGAGGATACTATGAATTTAAAAGATGTAATAAGAACTATACCAGACTATCCGATAGAAGGAGTTTTGTTTAGAGATATTACAACAGTATTAAAAGATAAAGATGCTTTGAAAAAATCTGTTGATGAAATTATTAAAACTCTTGAAAATATAGAATTTGACTATGTATTAGGACCTGAATCTCGTGGATTTATTTTTGCTATGCCAATAGCCTATAATATGAATAAGGGATTTATCCCTGTAAGAAAAGCAGGTAAGTTACCAGCAGAAACTATAAGCAAAGAATATGACCTTGAATATGGTAGCTCAACACTAGAAATACACAAAGATGCACTTAAAAAAGGTGATAAAGTTATTATAGTAGATGATTTATTGGCTACTGGAGGAACTTGTAAAGCTATTATAGAACTTGTAGAAAGCATCGGAGTGGAAGTGGTTAGTCTTAACTTTTTTATAGAACTTGAAGAGTTAAATGGACGAGAAACTTTAGGAAATTATAACATAAGCTCAGTTGTTAAATATTAATAAGATTTATTATAAATAGTCTTAGTTTTTAGCTAAGACTATTTTATTCTTTCAATTAAGCTATGACTTTATTGTTTAAAATAAAAGGTATAGACTTATTTTTGGTTAAATACTATTACAATTTATTTTTTTTGGGCATAAAGCGTCAAAATAAATAAAAATTGCAAAAATGTCGAAGAAAAATAATAGGAATAGTTGTTTTGATACTTTATATTAAAAAGATTAAGAATTAAACTAATTAAATAAAGTTTTCATAAATTTATTAAGTTCCTTTTGATTTTTTATAATAATAGTTTTTTCTTTATATTTAAAAAGTATATTATTATAGTGTTTAACTTTTTCTTTTGTCCTACCACTATAAATAACCCACCAAATAAATTCTAAATCCAATTTTTCTATACAGCCCTTTGATACACTCTCTCTTGAAGCATTTTTATATTTAAAATATCTTTTTAAAACTCTAAATAAACAATTTAATCTTGAAAATTTCATATATATAATATAGTCTGCTTCTTCTAATCGTTTACTCTGTAAAAAGTTAGTATAATTTCCATCTATAACCCAACTTTCATTTTTCATAAATTCAGAAACTATTTCAATAGCTTGATTTTTATCTCTAGCTTTCCAATTTTCTTCAAACATTACAGTGTCAAGATATAAAAGGGGAATTTTATAATAGTTTGAAATATATTTTGCAAGAGTTGATTTTCCACAACCAGAATATCCTAAAATAGCAACTTTCATATATTCACCTCAAATCTAAACTTTATTTAATTAATGAGAGTAAGATTATAGCATAGCAATTTAATATATTCAATATACTAAATTATTGTAAAAATTTAAAATAATTTAATAAAATAAAAAATGTTAAAGTGTCAAACATAGGTTACACTTAAAAGATTTTTTAACAAAGATAAGAATGAGTATAAAATAATACTATCTTATCTTTGTTAAATTTGTTGATATAGTAGATTTATATATAATTAAAATACACCTAAATACTGTTCTACTACTTGATTAGGTGATTTAAACCCTAAACAAGTTTTTATATAATTGTTTGATTTAACTTGATATTTAGCTAATTGTTTTCTTCCATCTTCTAAATTAAACATTTTTAAGTACTTATAAAATCTCTCACTATCTTGTCTATGTTGGCGTTCCACCTTTCCATTATGTCTTGGTGTAGCTATTCTTGTTCTTGTATATTTTATATCTAATTTTCTTAATATCATTTCAAA
>CALWOZ010000020.1 GCA_944383305.1 uncultured Clostridia bacterium
CGATACTTCTTCACTTTTGTCTTCTGTATTTTCCATATCCGATACTTCTTCACTTTTGTCTTCTGTATTTTCCGTATTCGATACTTCTTCACTTTTATCTTCCACAATTTCAATATTTGCTAATTGTTCAGCCAAAACTAAACTTTGTGGTACATATATTGTGGAGGATAACATAATAAAAGCTAAAGTACTTGATAAAATTTTATTTAATTTTATTTTTCTTTTCATAAAATTACCTCCCTTAATTTTACATACTGCTAACACTACCTCAAAGACAATAAGCCTCCTTTAAACACATTAATTATAATTGAAAATAAAAAAAGAACTAAAAATATACCCCTTCCCCATTAATTCTATCCAGGTTTATATTTTTAAATACTTTTATATTATTTATACAATACACAATTAATCCCCCTTTTCCATTTTATGTTATGATATAACATTTTTTACTTTTTAGGTCAATATAATATTTGTACTAAAAAATAGCTATTACTATTTAAAATAAAAACTCTAGCTTTAACTAGAGTTTTTATTCAGTTTATAGACAAAATATATAGTAAGCTTTATATTAGTTTTACATTTTTAAATGCAACACATTTAAAAATTTTAATCACAAGACGGGGCTTTGCTTGGGATTGTGTAAAAAGCTAGATTTTTAGGGGCTTTAGCCCTTGTACGAGAAAATCAGCTTTTTTACTTTGCTTAAATCTCGAAAAAATTAATTTTCATCTTTTAGAAAGGCTGTAGACTTTGTCTACAGCCTCAATAAAACATAGATACACCTGGACCAAGAGGTAAATCTAATATCATCCAAATGACTAATAATATAGTCCAACATATTAAAAATATTAAACTATATGGTAACATAGTAGATATTAAAGTACCTATGCCAGAGTTTTTATCATATTTTTTAGCAAATACTACTATCATAGCAAAGTAACTCATAAGAGGACTAATAATATTAGTAGTAGAATCTCCTATACGATATGCTACTTGTGTAAGTTCTGGTGAATATCCAAGTCGCATAAACATAGGTATAAACACTGGTGCTAGTATAGTCCACTTAGCAGAGGCAGAACCCATAAATAAATTTATAAATGCTGTCAAAATTATAAATAATACCATAAGAGGTATTCCAGTAAGCCCAATATTACCTAAAAAATCTGCTCCTTTTAATGCTAATATTGTACCTATATTTGTATAGTTAAAATAATTGACAAATTGAGCTGCAACAAATGTTAATGCAATATATGAACCCATAGCTGACATATTTTTGCTTAATTGCTCGCCTATATCTTTTTCACTTTTATATGTTCCAGCTATTTTTCCATATACAATTGAAGGTATAAAAAATCCCAATGCAATAAATATAATAATACCATCTATAAATAACGCTCCTGATATTAAACTTCCCGTTTTTGGATTTCTAAGCAACGAATTTTTAGGAAACGCCCATAGTATTATCAATAATATATACACAGTTAATGTAATATTAGCATATTTTAAAGCTTTATGCTCCTTTTGACTAAGTTCTGTAGCTTGTGCTACACTTTCATCTGTTATATTAAATGTTTTTAGTCTAGGCTCAACTATTTTATCAGTAATAAACGTACCTAATATAATAATTAAAAATGTAGATACAAACATAAAAAACCAGTTAGCCGTAGCTCCCACCTCATATGATACGTCTAATATTTGCGCCGATTCTGTACTTATACCAGCAAGTAGAGTATCCACTGTACCAATTAAAATATTGGCACTAAATCCTCCAGATACACCAGCAAAGGCAGCAGCAAGTCCAGCTAAAGGGTGTCTTTTATATGCCATAAAAACAATAGCACCAATAGGCACTAAAACAACATATCCTACATCTGATGCTACATTAGATAAAACCCCAAGAAATACCACAACTGGTGTGATTAACCTTGCTGGAGTTTTAGACACCATTTTTTTCATAGCAGCCTCAATATATCCACTGCCCTCGGCACAACCTACACCAAGCATTGTCACCAAAACTATTCCAAGAGGTGCAAAGCTTGTAAAATTAGTTATGGCATTTCTTATCATATATGATATACCATCACCACTTAAAAGACTAATAGTATTAACTGTTTTTTGTTCTAACTCTAGTGTTTTAGAATTCATTATCTCGCCTGTGGCAGAAACTCCTAAAATTTTAAATAAAGCTGATAATATAACTATTAAAAAAGCTAACAAAGCAAATAATGTTATAGGGTGAGGTAACTTATTTCCAACAACTTCAACACTATTTAAAAATTTATCAAAAAAAGATTTCTTCTCTTTTATTTTTTCTTTTTTATCCATAATATTTTCCTTTCATAAATTAGTCTATAACTATAAAAATACGCTAATTAGCTATAATTGCCTTTTTTATATAAAATTTTATAATATATAAATATATAGGAGGTATTATAATTAAAATTTTTAAAAAAATAATTAATAATATTATAACAAAATTTACTAACAATATACATAAGTCTAATAATACTAATAAAAGTTATAATCCTATCTATATTACAAAACTTATATTTCTAAATAAAATCTTAGAAAATATATAGAAAATCAAATGATATTATTTTATAACTCTAAATAAAGTAGTCCTATAATAGAGTTTACTGATGAAAAAAATAAAAAAATAAATCGTATACTAAGGCATACGATTTATTTTTTTATTTTTTATTATTCCATTTGCTTTCCCAAAAATCCTGCCGCTGTCTGAGCAAGTTTTCCTTCTATCTCCCCCATTTTCTTATCTCCAGATAATAATACAACAGCACCTAAAACATCTCCCTCAGATATAATAGGTGTTATTAGCTGGTGGTTATATGCTCCATTATCATCATCTGTAATTTCTACAAAACTTTTTTCATCTCTATTAGCTATATGTGTTGTTCTTTTATTTATTACTTCTTCCAACTCTCTGCTTATGTGTTTTTCTAAAAATTCTTTTTTACCACCACCACTAACTGCTATTATATGGTCTTTGTCTACTATACAAGTTATATGTCCTGCTGTTTGTGCAAGGCTCTCTGCATATTCTTTGGCAAAACTTCCAAGTTCGCCTATTGGTGAATATTTTTTTAATATAATTTCACCTTCTCTATCTGTAAATATCTCTAAAGGGTCTCCTTCTCTTATTCTTAATGTTCTTCTTATTTCTTTAGGTATAACAACTCTACCTAAATCATCTATACGTCTTACAATCCCCGTTGCTTTCAAAAAAATTCCTCCTTAATTAAGATAAATTTATAAAAATTTATATTTTAAATTTATTTTTGACAATACTATTATTAATCAATAATTGGTTTTTTATGCAATTTTTTATTATTTTTTATAATTAAACTATTCCTAATATTTTTAAAATAAAAAATTATAAACTTAACTTTTTACATTTATTGGTTTTAATTTTAAAAATATTAATTAAATATATTTTAAATAATATTTTTTGTGGTATAATAAAATTTATAAAACATTAAGGAGATAAAAATATGGAATATGGATTTATTAGAGTAGCCTCAGCTACACCAAATATAAAAGTAGCAGATTGTTTTTATAATTCAAAAAGTATAATAGAAAATATTAAAAAAGCAGAACAAAATAAAACAAGCCTTATCGTTTTTCCTGAGCTTTGTATAACTGGGTATACTTGTTCAGATTTGTTTTTACAAGATAGTCTATTAAAAGATAGTAAAAAAGCTTTAAAAGAAATTTTAGAACAGACTAAACACCTTAATATAACTTGTATAGTTGGTATGCCAATAGAGTTTTTAGGCAAATTATATAATTGTGGTGTATGTTTTTATAAGGGTAAGATTTTAGGTATTGTACCAAAAACCTATATTCCTAATTATAATGAATTTTATGAAAAAAGACATTTTAACTCATTTAAAAATAATCATATAGAAAAGTTTTTAGATAGAGATATTTGTGACTATTACATTAATTTTGGTAATATTGTATTTAATGTGTCTAATATTAAAAATTTTACCTTTGCAATAGAAATATGTGAAGATTTATGGTCTGTTATTCCTCCAAGTTCAATATATTCTCTTAATGGAGCTACTATTATGGTTAATCTTTCAGCTAGTAATGAAATAGCTGGCAAGCCTATATATAGAAAAGAACTTATAAAAAATCAATCGGCTAGATGTATTTGTGCTTATATATATTCTAGCGCTGGTGAGGGAGAATCTACAACAGACTTAGTATTTTCTGGACACAATTTAATTTTTGAAAATGGTAGACTTTTAAAAGAAAGTAATCTTTTCACAAATAGTATTATTTATGCAGATATAGACTTAGAATATATTAATAGTGAAAGAAGAAGAAACACTACTTTTGAAACTATAAAAACAGAAAGTATATATACTATAGACTATAATATGGAAGATATACACTTTGATATTGATAGACATATAGACCCACTACCTTTTGTTCCAAAAGATGAAAATAAAAGAGATATAAGATGTAAAGAAATAATAGACATACAAGCTTATGGACTTAAAAAGCGTATCGAACATATAGGTATAAAAAATGTAGTCGTAGGTATATCTGGAGGTTTAGATTCTACTCACGCATTAATTGTTATTAATCATACCTTTGAACTTTTAGGATATGACAAAAAAGGAATAATTGCTGTCACTATGCCTTGTTTTGGAACTACTGACAGAACTTATAACAACGCTAGAAAGCTATGTGAGATAATAGGCACTACTCTTTTAGAAATAAATATAAAAGACGCTGTGTTAAAACATTTTGAAGATATAAATCACGACCCTAATATACACGATGTAACATATGAAAACAGTCAAGCTAGAGAACGAACTCAAATACTTATGGATGTATCAAACAAATACAATGGTATAGTTATAGGTACTGGTGATTTGTCTGAACTTGCTCTTGGGTTTGCAACATATAATGGTGACCATATGAGTATGTATGGCGTAAATGCCTCTATACCTAAAACTTTAATAAGATATTTAATCGAATATTTTGCTAAAAATTCTAACAAGGATTTAGAAAATATACTAATGGATATATTAAATACTCCTGTATCTCCTGAACTTTTACCACCTAATCAAAATGGTAATATAGCTCAAATAACAGAAGATATAGTTGGTCCTTATGAATTACACGACTTTTTCTTATACAATATGATAAGATATAACTACGAACCTGAAAAAATATATTATTTAGCTAAAAAAGCATTTAATAATTCTTATGATAATAAAACTTTACTAAAATGGTTAGAAAAATTTTATATTAGATTTTTTACACAGCAATTTAAACGCTCTTGCCTTCCAGACGGAGCAAAAGTGGGTTCTGTTTCTTTATCTCCTCGAGGAGATTTTAGAATGCCTAGCGATGCAAGCCTTAATGGATTTTTAGAAAGAATAAAAAACCTAAAATAATCTTTAATCAATAATTTTTTACTACTTTGTACTAAAAACGCTTATTTGTATTATTTTTATGATAAAAATTAAAACAAAAGTAAGTTTATAATTCTTATTTTGAAAAATAAAGTCATAGCTTAATTTTATAGTAAACTATATACTTAAATATGGAGGATAAAAAATGAAAATGGTATCGTGGAATGTCAATGGGCTTAGAGCCTGTATGACAAAAGGATTTTTAGATTTTTTTAAAAATATAGATGCAGATATCTTTTCTATACAAGAAACAAAGCTACAAGAAGGACAAATTGATATTGATATAGATGGATATTATAAATATTGGAACTACGCTCAAAAAAAGGGATACTCTGGAGTAGCTGTGTTCTCTAAACATAAACCTTTAAATGTAACTTATGGCTTAGAAATAGAAGAACATAATAATGAAGGTAGGCTTATCACTTTAGAATTTGAAAATTTTTACTATGTAACAGCTTATGTTCCAAATTCTCAAGATGGATTAAAAAGATTAGACTATCGTATGAAATGGGAAGATGATATAAGAGATTATCTAATAAAATTAAAAGATAATAAACCAGTTATTTATTGTGGAGATTTAAATGTAGCTCATAATGAAATAGATTTAAAAAATCCAAAAACAAATAGAAAAAATGCTGGATTTTCTGATGAAGAAAGAGAAAAGTTTCAAACTCTTTTAAATAGTGGATTTATAGATACATTTAGATATAAATATCCAACTAAAGAAGGTGCTTATAGTTGGTGGAGTTATAGATTTAAAGCACGTGAAAAAAATGCTGGTTGGCGTATAGACTATTATATTATTTCTGATGACTTAAAAGAAAATTTAAAAGATGCTACTATTCACAGTGATATTTTAGGCTCAGACCATTGTCCTGTTAGCATAGATATTAATATATAAAAGAGGTGTAAGATGAATAATTTTAAAATGATAAAAGCTGTTGAAGCAAAAAAAATAATGGATACTACTAATTGTAAAATATTAGACGTTAGAACACCAGAAGAATTTGAACAAGGGCATATTGATAATGCTATACTTTTGCCTTTAGACCAAATTAATGATAAAGTTGAAGAAGTTTTTAAAAATAAAGACGAAACTATACTTGTATATTGTAGAAGTGGCGTTAGAAGTAAACAAGCCTGTAATATAATGGTAAAAAAAGGATATACTAATATAATTGAATTTGGTGGAATTGTAGATTGGCCTTTTGAGATTATATTATAATTTAATTTTTATATCAATTTTTTGATACTTTCCATCAAAAACAGCTATTCAGTTATAATATGAATAGCTGTTTTATTTATGTAATTATTTATTATTTAAGATAAAGATTATAAACGTAGTTTGATTTTAATAATATTATAATTAAAATATGTAATTTTAAAATTATAAAGTTATAAAAGAATAATAGTTGTTTTATATAAAATATTAAAAAATTTAATTATAAATTTATTTAAAATATTTGTTTATAATATCCCACGTTTTGTCATTTTCGTGGCCTCTTTTCCACGCTGCAATTCCTTTAACATCTAATTGTCTAGCCACTTTCATTCTTTCTTCCATAGATTTTTCATCTTCTAGCCATATTTTCTTAGTTGTTCCATCAGAGAAGTATTCGCCATAATTTTGTCTTGTTTCTTCGTCCCATACAATATTTGCATTGTTACTTTGTAATAATTCTAAAGCTTCGTCCATTTTTAAAGACTTAGAAACTACAGATACAGAACCATCTGCATTTTTAGTTTCTGTCCAAACTCTAGTATAAAAAGGAACACCCATAATAAGTTTGTCTTTTGAAACAAGCTTTGTAGCCTCTGTCATATATTTTTCTGCCCACGGTAGTGATGATACAGATCCACTTTCTTTGCTTGTGCTATAATGTTCATCATATGCCATAATTATTACATAATCTACAACTTTTCCTACTTCTTCCATTTGATAATGAGCAGTCCACGGTGTAGGAACATACATATCTACAGAAACTACAAGTCCATTTTGTTTAAATATAGGTGTAGCCTCTTTTATAAATTGTAAATAATAATCTCCATCTTCTTTAGCTACACTTTCAAAGTCAATATTTATTCCGTCTAAGTCATATTTTTTAGCGTACTGGACTAAAGAACTTATAATTTTAGAACGTTTTGATGGATTACTTAATGTATCGTGTGTTATAACTGGGTCAAAACTATTAGACACTAATGCCCATAATTCATATCCTTGTTCCTTTGCCCATTTTGCATAATCGGTGCTTCCTTTGTCCTCTATGTCACCTTCGCTATTTTTTATTTCAAACCAAGTAGGAACTAAAACGTCTAATCCATTAATAACTTTCCTTTTTTGTTCACTATCATTTATAGCTTTAGAAGTTTGATCCCAAACTATTTTTATTCCGTCTTGTTTTTGATTAGAATCTACTTCTATATTAGACGTAGTAGTTTCTGTACTTAACTCTGTACTTACCTCTGTGGTTACAGTTGTGTCTTCTTTTATTTGATTTATAGGTGTTTCTATTATGACAGTTCTTATGTTGTTATCCCAATCTACACTATATCCTATACTATCTGATATAGCTCTTATAGGTACCATTGTATAATCATTTATTATTTTTGCTGGTACGTCTAATTTTATAATGTCTACATTATTTTTTATAGCCTCATTACTATCTATTTTAAATGTTACTGTGTTGTTATCTTTTTTTATAGTAGCTTCTTTATTTTGTTCATTCCATAGTATTTCTGCGTCCATTTCTTCAAAAATATCTCTAATTGGTACAAGTGTTCTACCCTCTATTATAACAGGCTCCATATTAAAATTTTCTATTGGTTTACTATCAATAGTAATATGTATTTTTTGTGCACTATAGTTATGTACTTTTCCATCATAGGTAAGTTTTAAATTTACCCAATCACTAGAGGCAAATACATTTAAACTTAGGCACAATGTAAAAATTAGTATACTAAAAATTGTTAGTATTTTTTTCATAATTTCCTCCTATGTTAAATGCTTAAATATTAAATAACTATATTATTTTACATTTTTTTTACAATTAAATCAATAGTAAAAAGTATAGTATTATTATAATTATTTAACTTTTATATTTTTGTAAATTTAGTTTATTTTCAGATTTAGCCACCATAATAGATGATACCCCTGCACCAGCTACATTAGTAGCTGTTCTTATCATATCCACCACCATACTTATAGGTGTAGTAATGACTATAACGTCTAAAGGCAATCCCATAGCAGTAAATATAGCTGTTGTAGTAATTGTAGATGTTCCCGGCACACCAACTGTACCTATTGATACAATTCCTGTTATAATTATTAATAATATATATTGACTAATACTATATTCTATATTAAGACTATTTATACATACTACTGCTAAAACTACGGGCCATATACCTGCACAAGCTGGCATACCCATTGTTGTACCCAAAGGAGCTGTAAAAGAATAAACACTTTTATCCACTCCCATATTGTCAAGACACTTTATAGTTATAGGTAAAGTTGCTACACTACTTTGAGAAGTAAAAGCAGTTGTAAGTGCTGTAAACATTTTTTTGAAAAAATATTTAGGATTTATTTTACCACATATTAAAAGTAAAATACTATTTATTCCAAAAAGATGAACTATACATATAATATATGATATTATTAACACAGAAATAAGTGGCAATAATTTATCTATACTATTATTAGCAACAGACGTAGCTATTAAAGATAGCACAGCATATGGTGTAAACTCTACTAATATGGATATAGCTTTATTTATTATAGCTTGACAGTCTAATATAAAATCTTTTATCTTATTATTAACGTATAATATTGATATACCAATTAATATAGAAAACGTTATTATACTTACTATTTTATTATTATAAGCATCTACAAAAATATTTTGAGGAAATAAGTCTATTATAACCTCTGTTATATTAGGTACTTCCCTTGCCACATAATCTTCTGTTACATTTATTGTGATATTTTGTCCAATATTTGTTAATAGACAAATAATAAGAGCCAAAATACTAGCTAATATAGTGTTTAATGTAAGCCAAAAAACTGCCTTTAATCCTATGTTTTTAAGTCTGGATATATCTTTTAAATGTATTATACTAGATACAACAGATATAAATAATAATGGTATAACCATAGCAGTTATAAATCCTATATATATTTTACCTATTGGATATACATATTCCATTTTTTGCGGAAATATAGCACCTAATATAATACCTAAAAACATAGCAATAATAGTTCTATATCCAAAATCTATATTTTTCTTTTTTAATACTACAAGTATATATATAAAAAATAAGGCTATCAACAACCCTAATAAACATATTTTATCTAAATACATACAATTACTCCCTTTCTTAATAAATTAAACTTGTACATATAAAATAGATTATTAGTTAATATATGAAGCCTTATTTTGTTTTGACACATTTTTATTATATTTTTACCTTTTTTCTACTACAAATTTTATAGATGTCTTTAACTCACCATCTACATCTATTTGAGAAAAGGCTGGAGTAGATATAAGCTCTATCCCATTTGGTGCTACATATCCTCTAGCTATTGCTATACTTTTTACAGCTTGATTTACTGCACCTGCGCCTATTGTTTCTATTTCTACTTTTTTATTATTTCTTGCTATTGCTGCTATTGCTCCTGCAACAGACTTTGGTTGTGAATTTGCTGAAACCTTTAATATTTCCATATTTTCCTCCTAAATGTAGTATATGATAATTTTATTTTTAGCAAATATTAATATTGTATACATACTTTTAAAAATATTTTAAGCTAGTAATAATAAAAAATAGACATTACTTACAAAATACTTACAAATAATTATATAAAAATATATATTTAACTTAAGATAGTCACTATCTAAAACTTATAAAAACTATTGTAAAAAAAAGTAGAATATAATATAATAGATTTGAAAACATTAATAATACTACTATTAATAAAAAGGAGGCTTAAAAAATGATTTCAAGCAATAAGGATGACCTTTTTGATAATACCTTAGAGCAAGAGATAGATACTAGCCTATTAAATGACGATAATTCAATAAATTTTGATGAAGAAAAAGAAAAAAAAGGTCTTTTATCTCGTTTTTTATCTAAGTTTAAAAAAGAAGAAGTTTTAGACTCTAAACAGACATTAAGTGAATACTCTTATGAATATTCTAAATTTAGAGAATATGTTTTTTTATTAGAAGATAGCGAAGATGATGATAAAGTTCTTAAAGCAATTGAGCTATGTGACGATAGTCTAAAACTTGATAGACATAGAGCATATTTAGATAAAAAAAGAAAAGAATGTGATACTATATTAAAAGATTTAAAATGCTATGATAATTTATCTGATGAAGATACAAAACATTTAAAATCTTTAATTAATAAATTTGTACAACTAAACAATGAAAGAAAAGGTATTAGATACCAGTTAGGTGATTTTAATAGTTCTATAAATAAATTAGAAAATTTAGAAGAAGATGCTCACGATGCTCTATATCAAATAGAAGATGCTGAAAACTCCAAAAGACTATTATCAAGAGATATAGAATTAATAAAAGATGAAAAAGAGCGTACCACCTTAGATAGAGAACGTTTACAATTTGCATATAATGTTTTATATAAATTTTCTTTTGCAATTTCCATAGTTCTTGGCTTATCTATAATAGTTTTAACCTTAATCTCCCTTTCTTTAAATGAATCTGTATTTTTATCTCTATCTATACTTTGTGTAACATTAGTTTTTACAATAGTTCTTATATATGCTTTTAGGAAGAAAATAGTTTTTGAACTAAAGCTAAATGAAAAAAAATATGCTAAGTTAGTTTCTCTCTTAAATAAAAAAACTGTTGTATATTCTTATTATGTAAATTTTTTAAATTATACTTATAATAAATATAATGTTAAAAATTCTCGTGCACTAAAATCTAATTTAGAAGATTTTAATAACTATAAACACATTATATCAAGATATGACAATATTGGTAAGTTAGTTTATGAGGTTCAAAGTCAATTAGAAGACTTTTTATTATCTAAAAAAATTCACATATCAAATGGTTCTTTAGAATCTTTTGCAAAATCTATAAACATAGATAATCAAATAGCCTATTTTAAAGAAATTGACAATAAAAAACAAAAAATAGAAGCTAGAATAAAAGAAATAGAAGATGAGCATCAACAACTTTGGGAAAAACTTGTTAAACTTAATATAGAAGATACGTCTAAAGAAAAAGTTATAGAAAAGATTATAAAAGCTTATCTTAATGAAACTGAAAAGATTTTATCTGAAGAAGATGAAGAAAGTATCAAACAAACAGAAATTAATATATAAAAATAAAAGGATACAATGTTTTAAACTATGATTAAAAATATTAGATTTGGGTATTATAAATGGCAGTTTGGGGTTTTAAAAATTGGATATAATGAAGAAAACTATGTTGTATTAATAAAAAACACTGTATATATAGATGAAAAAAATGAGCCTAACTATATTACCAATTTAGTTTATAACCAAATAATAGAATATTTAGCTGGACAAAGGAAAATTTTTAGTTTTAATTATAAATTAGAAGGAACAGATTTTCAAAAAAAAGTATGGAAAAAGCTATGTGAAATACCTTATGGTCAGACTAAAACATATAGTCAAATAGCAGAAGAAATAAAAAACCCAAAGGCTGTAAGAGCAGTTGGTATGGCTAATAATAAAAATCCATTATGTATTGTAGTTCCTTGTCATAGAGTTATAGGAAAAAATGGAAAACTTATAGGATATGCTGGTGGTATAGATATGAAAAAATCTCTACTAGACATAGAACATAAAAATCAATTTCTTTGATATTTTGTATCAAAATAAACAACTATTTAAAATAGCATATAAAAAGTTGTAGATAAAATCTACAACTTTTTATATGTTTTCTATTTGCCAGTCTATTTCTTTAAGTCCGTTTTGTTTTAAAAATTGGTTTGTCTTTGAAAAAGGCTTAGAACCAAAAAATCCACCATTAGCTGAAAGTGGGCTAGGGTGTACAGATTTTAATATAAGATGATTTTTATTTGTTATAAAAGGTATTTTAGATATAGCGTTCTTACCCCAAAGAATAAAAACTACTGGTTTTTCTTTTTCATTTAAAACTTGTATTATTTTATCTGTAAATATTTGCCACCCTATGTCTTTGTGTGAATTTGCCTGACTGTCTATAACAGTTAATGTTGCATTTAAAAGTAAAACTCCTTGGTCAGCCCATTTTTTTAAATAGCCATTATTAGGTATATATAAACCTAAATCACTAGAAAGTTCTTTATATATGTTTTGTAAAGAAGGTGGTATTTTTATTCCTTTATTAACAGAAAAGCTAAGTCCGTGTGCTTGTCCCTTTTGATGATAAGGGTCTTGCCCTAATATTAAAACTTTTGTATCTTCATAGCTTGTATAATGTAGAGCATTAAAAATATCATACATAGGTGGATAAACTATTTTTGTTTTATAATCTTGTTTTAATCTTTCTCTAAGTTTTAAATAATATTCTTTTTCAAACTCTTGATTTAAGTATTCTCTCCAGTCATTTTTTAATATTTCTGCCATTATTACACCCCTATTCTATAATTTTTCCATTAATATATTTTACATATTGTTCTATAACTTTTAAATATATTTCTTCTATTAAATTGTTATCTTTTTTTATAATGTTGTTATCCTCATCTATAAATACAACCTCTACAAAAACACTTTTCATACAATAAAACCTCATAATATTTTTTTATATTGTATGGTTTTATATGTATGTACTATTCTATATTAATTATATCATATAATATTAATATGTTAAATATAACTTAGGTGATTTTATGAAAAAAGCAGTAGCATATGTTAGAATGTCTACTGACAAGCAAGATTATTCTATTGAAAGCCAAAAAAGAACCATAGATGAATACGCAAAAAAAAATAAATATACTATAATAACTTATTTTGAAGACAAAGGTATATCTGGTAGAGATGCAGAAAAAAGACCTGCCTTTATGGAAATGATAGAAGAAAGTAAAAAATCATATTTTAACTATGTACTTATATATGATAGTTCAAGGTTTGCAAGAAATTTAGAACAATCTTTAATATATAAATCCATATTAAAAAAAAATAATGTAGAATTAATTTCTATAACAGAGCCTATGCTTGATGACGATAGCCAACTTATTGCTGATGCTCTTTTTGGAGCTATGAATGAAATGTATTCAAGAAAGTTATCTAAAGTTGTCAAAAGAGGAATGACTGAAAAAGCCTTGAAAGGTGAATATATATCTTGTGCTCCTTATGGATATTTTAAACCTAAAGATAAACCTCTTGTTATAGTAGAAAAAGAAGCTAATATTGTAAAAGAAATCTTTGAAGAATTTTTAAAAGGTAAATCTACTTATGCAATAGCTAAAATGCTAAATGATAAAAACGTTAAGACCAAAAAAGGTAATAGTATTGACACAAGATGGGTAAAAAAAATTTTAACAAATCCTACATATAAAGGCTATTATAAATTTGAAATAGATAATAGAGTTATCTTAAATAAATCTAACCACATACCTATTATAGAAGAAAATACTTTTGATAAAGTTCAACAAATTTTTAATAATAATATAAAAAGAATAAACAGTAGACAAAAGCCTTTAGAATATAATAAACATTGGCTTGTTGGTATAATGAAATGTATATATTGCAACAGTACATTTGTTTATGCAAAATATTATAATAATAGACAAGATAGATTTAGATGTGGTGGTTATACTTGTGGTAAATGTGACAGTTCTTTTTCTATTGGCATATATGACATAGAGGATATTGTTATGCAAAAAATAAAAGAAAATTATCCTAATAAATTATATACAATAGAAATTAAAGATAATAATAAACTAAAAAAATCTAACATTTTAAAAGATATAGAAAAATATAAAAAAGCCATTGAAAAAGCCAAAAAGGCTTATCTTATGGAGATAGATACATTAGAGGAATATAGCCAAAATAAATTATTTTTAACAAATAAGATAAATGAACTTGAAAATCAAATAAAGGATATAAAAGATACCAGTCAAAATATTCAAAAAATTTCTATAATAAGTATTTTAACTGGTAATTATGAAATGATTTTAAAAAATAAAATTGCTAAATCTCTTATTAATAAAATTTTAATAGATGGTAAAAATAGAAAAATTACTATTTTTTTTAATATATAATTTTTTAGTACTTATTATATATAAAAATGGTTCAGATTGTAGACAAAATAGATAGTAGTCTTTATATTAGTTTTACATTTTTAATAAAACGTTTTAATCACAAGACGGGGCTTTGCCTCGGATTGTGTAAAAAGCTAGATTTTTAGGGGCTTTAGCCTTTGTGTGTGAATTTTTATTTGCTTCAATCTCTAAAAGATAAATTTTCATCTTTTTAAAAGGCTATAGACTTTGTCTACAGCCTCATTATTATTAATAATGTTGTATTCTATTACAATGTAGACAACAAGACTGCCTTACAAGTGATGTGTTAGGACCTGCTAGAGCAGAGTGCTTTACTCATCTTGGAAACAAAACTATACAAGAAGGAGATATTATAGAACCACCTTCTAATGCTGCTACTGTTTCTATAGAAAATTTAAGAGTAAAAAAAGTTATCGTATCTGATAAAGAACCTAATCCATTTAGAAATGGTTTTTGGGATATAACATTAAAATATGTATTTGTATATACTTTAGTATTTAGAGAAGCTGATGGTACTATAATTGGTAGAGTTCACGCAAATAGTATCTTCACTAAAAAAGTAACATTATTTGGCTCTATTGGTACAGAAATCTCTATTTCTACTGACTTATTTGGTCACAATGGTTCTGGCTGTAGCGAATTAAACTCTGACCCATTTGTTTTAGTAGAATCTAAAGCTATATCTCTTGGTGCTGAAATTAGATTTAGACAATGCTGTGGCTGTGGAGATGATGCATTAGAACCATCTGATGTAAGTATAACAATTGGATTATTTACAATTATTAAATTATTTAGACTTGTTAACCTTTCTGTATTATCTAGAGGTTTCTGTATACCACAAGAATGCGAAGAAGTGTCTGCGCTTAATCCTTGTGAATTCTTTGATAGCTTAGACTTCCCTATGGATATCTTTGCTCCACCACAAAGAGCAGAATTTTTAGCTGGTATTAGCGGAAATATCCCTAGAGATACTTCAAACAATAATAACAATAATCATTGTGGTTGTAACAATGGCTGTGGTTGCGGTTGTTCAGTAGGCAATATTAACAATAATAACAGCTGTGGTTGTAACTGTAGATAATAATATATTAAAAAGCAGTAGATTTTATCTACTGCTTTTTAGTGTATTATTATAAAAAATTATACAAATCCTTTATGATAAAATACCAAAAATAATAAAACTTAACTAAAATTTTCATATTAGTTTAAATTTTCCTTGCCAATTAATATAAATTAATGTATAATTGTTACAAATGTATTACAAAAATTAAATTTCCTTTACAAAAGGAGGCTTATATGAAAAACTTAAAAAAAGTATTAGCTGTATTAAGCTTGACTACTTTTATCTCACTTGATTGTGTTAATATATATGCTAATATTTTTAATGATGTAAGTAAAGATAATATAGCCTATTCTTCAATAGAAAAAATGTCTAAACTTGGTCTTATGGTAGGAGATTTACAAGGCAACTTTAAGCCTGATAGCTATATTAGTAAATTCGATACTATGAAAATATTATCTAAATTTATCCAAAGCGAAGAAAACATAGATACAGCAAAAAGTAAATATAACGATATAATTTTAGAATATGATGAAAAATATAATAGATGGGATAGTTCTGCTAATAGTTCTATGATTATCCTTTTAGAAAAGGGTATATTAAATGAACAAGATTTAAACGACTTTATTATTTTAGACCAAAATAATAAAGAACAAGTAAGAGCATTATCTAAAGAAGAAATAGCATTATTTTTAGTTAGATTAGAAGGTAAAGAAGCTAATATTAACAATATGAATTTTAATAAGTCTTTTAAAGATGAAAATAATATAAATTCTAATAATATAAAATCTTGCTATTATATGGACAACCTTGGTATAGTCACTTCTATTGATAATAGCTTTTATCCTAAAAATGCTGTTACTAAAGCTGAATTAGCTACTATATTAGACAAATTTTTACAATATACAAATATGGATATTAAATCTAATCAAATACAACCATTAGACAATGTTCAAACTATACAAACTAGATTTGTCACTATTGAAAATGTTTTTATAGAAAGTAATTCTATACAAACTAAAATAGGCAATGAAACTAAAATATATAGTATAGATAAAAATTCTAGTATATATATTGATGATATTGTTTCTGATTTATCTAATATAGAAAGTGGTAATAATGCAGAGATTACTATACAAGATAATATTATTACTAAAATAGATATAAAAACTAACCTACAAATTAAAGATATCCAAAGTGATGAAAATACTAAAATGTATGGTATAATAAAAAATGTTTCTACAGATAGTATAGGTTTATCTTATAAAGAAATAGATGATAATGGTTTTTATATTAAAGAAAAGATAGATATTATTCCTGTTTCTTCAGACTGTAAAATAACTAAAAACGGTATAACTGTTAATAGTATAGATGAAAATAGTCTAGCTACTATAATATTAGATAATAAAATAGCTAAACAAATAATATTAGAAGATGAAAATGCACTATTTATAGGTAGTATAATAGAGAAGTCTAAAGATAAAATAACCATTAAAACTATTGATGATAAAATATTTGAAATGGGATTTATAGATGATGCAAAAATAATTAGAAACAATAATCCTTCTACTATTAAAGACCTTAAAATAGGTGATACAATTAACATTATTGTAAACAAAGATAAAATTTCAACCTTAGAAGCAAAAGGAAGTATATCTAAAATACAAGGTATTATAAAATCTATTAAAATAAACCAACAAGCTTCTTTTATTGAAATAGAAGAAAATAACGGTAAAATAAGCACATATTTTGCTAATAACTCTACTGCAGATATATATTCTGTAAAAGTTTTAGATAGTGTTACTTTATATTTAGATAGCTATGAAGTTTATGCAATAGATATTTTAGAAAGAAAGTACAACAAAAATTTTAGTGGTGAAATTATAGAAATTGATGATAATTCTATAACTATATTTACTCAAGATTTAACTGGTAAATCTACTACTAAAGTTTTTATAGATAAAGACACCGTATTTTTTGATTATGAAACATTAAAAAATGTTTCTATTAAAGATATTAAAAAAGGCGATAAAGTTTATATTGTTATAAAAAATAATATAGATAACATAGCCTCAAACATAAATATAGTGTCTAAATAAAAAATGGAGGTTCTTTATGTCAGTTAATCTTAATAAAGAAAACTTTTCTAACAATATAAGTTCTGATGAAAAACAAAATAAAATAATAGATTTTCCTTATAAAAATAATAAATTAAATCTTAAAGAAACAAATATAATTATAAATACTAATAAAACAGAAAGTAAGCTTACTTTTAAAGATAAAATTTTAAAAGTAAAAGATACAATAATAAACAAATTTTACTCTGTTGATAATAATAAAACAAAATTAAATTCTAAAGATAATTCTAACAACATTATTAACTTTAACAATCCAAATAGTGATAATAATAATACATTGCCACCTAAACCAATAGCTATTACTGTTTTAGGTGTAGTAGTAATTGGTATAGTTATATGGTCTCTTACACATAAAAATGCACAAGAAATATATGTAGGTGATACTATGGTAGGTATTATTAAACCTACTAACAAAGAGATTCAAACTGCTGAAGACCTTAAAAACTTAGCTTTGGATGAATTATCACAACAAACTGGTGCTAAAGTTGAGGTTAATGAAGAGGTAACTTTAAAACCAGTTAGAGCATCTAAAGATGAAATAATTCAAATACCTGAGGCAATAGATAATATATCTAAAAACTTTACATTTAAAGTGGAAGCTACTGTTATAACTGTTGATGGTGAAACTATTACTACTGTAAAAAATGAAGAAGAAGCAAACAAAATATTAAATAGCATAAAAGATAAATATATAAATAAAGATATTAAACAAGTTGATGATTCTACATTTGTACAAAATGTTAAATTAGAAAATAAATATGTAGCAGAACAAGATATTCTAACAAATGAAGATGCTTTATCTATTCTTACTGCTAATAAAGACCAAGGCAAAGAATATGAAATAAAAGAAGGAGATACTCTTTATCAAATAGCCATAGACAATAATATGTCTTTAGAAGAAGTTTTAAAGGCTAATCCTACTATTACAGAGACAACTCCTCTTAAAATAGGTAGTAAAATAAATCTTATTGTACCTACTCCTTTATTATCTGTTGTTACTTATGAAGAAGCTGTTTACAATGAAGTAATACCTAAAACTATTGAAACTGTAAATAACGACAATGAGTATAAAACTTATAAAAAAGTATTAAGTGCTGGTAAAGATGGTAGTAAACAAGTTACTGCTAAAATAACTAAAGTAAATGGTGTAGAAGAAAAAAGAGATATTATATCTGAAAAAGTATTAACCGAACCTGTTGTAGAAAAAGTTGAAGTTGGTACATTAAATACACCACCAAAAAAAGCTATTGGTACCTTTGCATATCCTACTAACGGAAGATTATCATCTCTCTATGGTGCTAGATGGGGTACAACTCATAAAGGTATAGACCTTGCTTCCCCTGCTGGTACTGCTATAAAAGCATCAGATGGTGGTACAGTAGTGTTTGCTGGTTGGAATAGTGGTGGATATGGATATATGGTTAAAATAGACCACGGTAATGGCTATCAAACTATATATGCCCACAACAGTAAAAATGCCGTATCTGTTGGACAAAAAGTAGCACAAGGTGAAGTTATTGCTTATGTAGGTAGCACTGGTGATAGCACTGGTAATCACGTACATTTTGAAATATTAAAAAATGGCGTTTCTCAAAATCCTTTAAACTACTTAAAATAATCAATTTTTAATCTTTTAAACATTATAATAAATAAAAAGACCTATGGATATTATCCATAGGTCTTTTTATTTATATCTATTTTAATTTAATTACTAATCAAAATGTTTTTTCATTTTTTCAAAAAAGTTTTCTTTTTTTACATTTGGTACAGACCCATCTTGTGCTGCAAATTGCATAAGAAGGTCTTTTTGGTGTTCATTAAGCTTTGTAGGTACTACCACTTTAAACTTTATAAATTGGTCTCCTCTTAACTTAGGATTACGAACATTAAATACACCTTTATTTTTTAAAGTAACTGTAGTTTCTGGTTGTGTACCAGGTTTTACTGTGTATGTTTCCTCTCCATCTATTGTAGGGACTTTTATTTCATCTCCAAGAGTTGCTTGTACAATAGATATAGGTACTTCTACATATATGTCATTATTTTGTCTAACAAAAGTTTTATGTGGTCTAATAGTAATCGCTATAAGTAAATCTCCATTAGGTCCACCTTTTTCACCAGGTGCTCCCATACCAGCCTTTCTAATACTTTGACCTTCATTTATCCCCTTTGGAATATCAACAGATATAGTTTTTGTTTTTCTAACTTTTCCCTTACCATTACATACAGAGCAAGGTTCTTTTATAATTTTTCCTTCTCCGTGACAAGTACGACATTCTATTACAGTAGTCATTGACCCAAACATTGTTTGTTGCATAACTCTTTCTTGTCCAGAACCACCACAAGTAGGACAAGTTTGAGCGTGTGTACCAGGCTTAGCCCCAGACCCGCTACAAGTATCACATTTATCATCAGCTTGAAAAGATATTTCTTTAGTACAACCAAATACTGCCTCTTCAAAATTTATTGTAAGATTATATTGTAAGTCGGCTCCCCTTGATGGACCTCTTCTTCTTCTTGAAGACCCTCCTCCAAATATGTCAGAAAATCCTCCACCACCAAAGAAGCTTTCAAATATGTCTCCCATATCCATACCAGAGAAGTTACCACCACCAGAAAAGCCTCCTGCACCTTCAAATGCAGAATGTCCAAATTGGTCATAATTTCTTCTTTTACCTTCATCACTAAGTACTTCATAGGCTTCTGTTGCTTCTTTAAACTTTGCTTCAGCTTCTTGATTATTAGGGTTTGCATCTGGATGATATTTTTTTGCAAGTTTTCTATAAGCCTTTTTAATGTCTGCATCAGATGCACCTTTGTTTACACCTAACACTTCATAATAATCTCTTTTTGCCAATTTTTTCACCTACCATTTATTATTACAAATTTATATAAGTATTTTTTATAAATATAATGACTATTTTTATATAATATAGTAAAATATAGTAAAAGAAAGGAGTATATATGAAAAAATTTCTTAATAATATTTTATCTATATTTATAAGTATTTTATTTATCTATAGCTTTATTTTTATTGCAGTCATATTTTTACTCTTAAATAGAGATTTTTACTATTTACATATTAAATATTTAGATTTAGTAGAAAAAACCGGTTATTCATTAAAAGATATAAAAGCCAATTATAATTATATATTAGATTATTTTTTACCTTTTTATAATGAAGATTTTAATCTACCAACTTTACCATATTCTACACAAGGTAAAATACACTTTGAAGAAGTTAAAAACATATTTAATATAGCCTTTTTAATAGGTATAATAATATTAATAGCTTTAATAATAATATTTTACTATTATTATAAGAAAAAAGATAGTACATTTTTAAAAAAATCTTCAATAAATTCTATTATCATAACTATTTTAATATCTATAATAGGATATTTTAACTTTGATAAGTCTTTTACAATATTTCATAAAATGTTTTTTAATAATGATTACTGGATATTTGACCCTAAAAAAGACCCTGTTATAAATATATTACCACAAGAGTTTTTTAGAAATTGTAGCATTCTAATTATTATATTTATAATAATAGGTTCATTATTATTATATTTAATATATAAATTGATAAATAAAGTCTTAAAATAGTGATTTGCCCTCTAACCATTGGCTAGAGGGTATTTTCACTAGTTAAATTAACCATCTATAATATCATCATTATTTGTAACGTCTTGACTTTGGTTCATATCTCCCATATTCATATTTGGATTTCCACCTGCTTCTTGATAAAGCTTAGTTGAAAAATCATTTATAAATTTAGTAAAGCTTTCTGTTGCTGTTTTTAATGTTTGAGTATCTGTTTCACTCATAGTTTCTGCTACCATTGGGCTAGACACAGCTTTTAAGTTATCTATTTCTTTTTGAAGCTGTGCTTTATTTTCTTCAGAAACTTTATCACCTACATCTTGTAAAACTTTTTCACCTTGGAAGATTAAGCTTTCTGCCTCATTTTTAACATCTACAGCTTCTTTTCTCTTAGCGTCTGCTTCTGCATATTGCTCAGCCTCTTTCATAGCTCTTTCTACTTCTTCATCGCTTAAGTTTGTACTAGATGTAATAGTAATGTTTTGCTCTTTACCAGTACCTAAGTCTTTAGCAGAAACAGTAGTAATACCGTTTGCATCTATGTCAAATGTAACTTCGATTTTTGGTATACCACGAGGAGCAGGAGCAATACCGTCTAACTTAAATTGACCAAGTTCTTTATTGTCTCTAGCCATAGGTCTTTCACCTTGAACTATTCTAATATCAACGGCAGTTTGATTGTCTGCATAAGTTGTAAATGTTTCTTTTTTATTAGTAGGTATAGTAGTATTTCGCGGTATTAATACAGTAGAAACACCACCAGCAGTTTCAATACCTAAAGAAAGAGGAGTAACATCAAGAAGTAAGATACCACCGGCACCTTCATCACCAGCAAGTTTACCACCTTGAATAGAAGCACCAAGAGCAACACATTCGTCTGGATTTATACCTTTAAATGGTTCTTTACCAGTAATTTTTTTAACTTCTTCTTGAACTGCTGGTATTCTTGTAGAACCACCTACTAATAATACTTTGTCAAGTTCACTAGCTTCTAAATCAGCGTCTTTTAAAGCATTTCTAACTGGCTCTAATGTAGCTAAAACTAAATCGTGAGTTAATTCTTCAAATTTAGCTCTAGTTAATGTTAAGTCAATATGTTTAGGTCCATCTTGATTCATTGTAATATATGGTAAGTTAATGTTTGTAGTTGTAGCAGAAGAAAGTTCTTTTTTAGCTTTTTCAGCTGCTTCTTTAAGTCTTTGCATAGCCATTTTGTCTTGTCTTAAATCCATACCCTCTGCTTTTTTAAATTCATCTACAAGATAGCTTATGATTTTTTCATCAAAGTCATCTCCACCTAAGTGGTTGTTACCACTTGTAGCTAAAACTTCGATAACACCATCACCAATTTCAATAATAGATACGTCAAAAGTACCACCACCTAAGTCGTATACCATTATTTTTTGTTCGTTTTCATTGTCAAGACCATAAGCTAAGGCTGCTGCTGTTGGTTCGTTTATAATACGTTTTACATCAAGACCTGCTATTTTACCAGCATCTTTAGTAGCTTGTCTTTGACTGTCAGTAAAGTACGCTGGAACAGTAATAACAGCCTCTGTAACACTTTCACCAAGATAGCTTTCAGCGTCTTTTTTAAGTTTTTGTAAAATCATAGCAGAAATTTCTTGTGGAGAATATTTTTTGCCATCATTTTCAAATTTATAATCAGTACCCATATGTCTTTTAATAGAAATGACAGTACCATCTACGTTTGTAACGGCTTGACGTTTAGCAGTTTCCCCTACTAATCTTTCACCTGTTTTTGTAAATCCAACAATAGAAGGAGTAGTTCTAGCACCTTCGCTATTAGCTATAACAACTGGTTGACCACCTTCCATAACAGCAACACAAGAGTTAGTTGTACCTAAATCTATACCAATAATTTTTCCCATTTTAATTTCCTCCTTAAATATATAAATAAATTAATTTGCAACTTTAACCATACTAGGACGTATGACTTTATCTTTATATTTATATCCCTTTTGCATAACTTCTGCTACTACATTTTCACCAAGACTATCATCATCTATGTGTAAAACTGCATTGTGTATATTAGGGTCAAAAGTCTCTCCAACACCGGCTAACTCTTCAACACCCATATTTTTAAATGTTTCCACCATTTGATTAAATATCATTTCTATCCCTTTAAACATAGGACTTTCTTTATCTTCGTCAGCTGTTGAGATAATAGCTCTTTCAAAGTTATCTAATATAGGCAAAAGTTTTTCAATAGTATCTCTAGTTCCATTTTCATACATAGATGCCTTTTCTATATTTGTTCTTTTTCTAAAGTTGTCAAATTCAGCCATACTTCTTTGAAGTTTGTCTAAATAATCTTTTACTAGGTTTTCTGAATTTTCAAGTTTAATTTTTAACTCATCTAATTCATTCACTTCTTCTTTTATGTCTTCTACATTATTGCAGGTTTCTTCGTTTTGTTCTACTTGTTCCACATTTTGTTCAAGGTCTTTTTCCATCATATTTTCCTTTCTCCTCATCCAGATGACAAGGTTTTAAGAACGTTATTTATATTTTTAACAATTCCATCTAAAACACTAACTGCCTTTGCATAATCCATACGAGTAGGGGCTATAATGCCTATTGTACCAGTAGCACCGGCAATTTTATACTCAGTTTTTACAATGCTACAATCTTTAAATTCTTCAATGTTGTTTTCTCCACCAATTAATATTTGAATGGAATTGCCATCTTCATTACTAGAACTTAATATGTCTATTAACATATCTTTTTCTTCCAAGGTTTGAAAAATAGGTTTAGCTTTTTCTATATCACTAAACTCTTTAAAGTCTAAGATATTGTTTATACCACTTGTATAAAACTTAACCTCTTCTTCTTTATTGGATTTAAAGATTTGTTCAAAAACTTTGTTTATTATTTGTTCAGTTTCGGATATAATATTTTGATTATTTTTACTAATTTGACTTTTAATCTGGTCTAAAGAATAGTCTAAAATTATGTTATTTAAACTAGTTGTAATAGTTAATAAATCCTTTGCAGAAAATTCTCTTTCAACTGGTATTACATAATTTTTTATAGACTTATTTTCTGTAACTACAACAGCAATAATAGCAGATTCATCTAAAGGTACAAGCTGAATATGTTTAATTTTATCTTCTTCAACTTTAGGTTTACTAATAACTGTTGCATAATTAGTAAGCATAGATAAAGCTCTTGCTGTTTGTTCCATAAGGTAATCCATATGATTTATATTGTTTACAACTACATTTTTTAAGAAATCAGTTTCTTCTTCTGTAAGTTCTCTATGTCCCATAAGGGTGTCAACATATAAACGATATCCCTTATCAGATGGTATACGACCAGAAGATGTATGAGGTTGTATAATAAGACCTAATTCTTCTAAATCACTCATTTCATTTCTTATTGTAGCACTACTAACACCTAAATCATATTTTTTAGCAATAGTACGAGAACCAATAGGTTCTCCTGTTTCAATATAATCATTAATAATAGCTTCTAAAATTTTAATTTTTCTATCATTTAATTTCAAAAAATCACTTCCCTTAAGAACAAATAACATAAACTAAAATTTTCTATTAGCACTCATTTTTATTGAGTGCTAATCACTCTAAAATAACCATATCATTAAATTTAACTTTTGTCAAGTCTTTTTTATTAATTTTTTTAAATTGATAAATAAACCTATAACCTACTATAAAAAATTAAATATATCTTATTTATCTAATATAAATAGAGAAGTATTAATTTTATAGTGGAAAAGTAGATTGTAACAACAAAAGAGGGACTATCGGCAAAAAGCTAATAGTCTCTATTTTATGTTGAGTTGACACAAAATCAACAAGTGGTAAAGGAGTACCCCCTTTTGTATACGCTTTGTTGATGTTGCTTTTAAAATTCCGTTGCTTATCAATTACAGCAAAATATACAATAGAATTTTGTATAAAGTATTCATTACATACTCTATTTACTTTATCAATTTTAGAAAAATTCAAGTTAATCTCTTTAAGTTCTATTATCTTTTTGCCAACTTCATAAGTTTCCTTGTCCATTGGGAACAATCTATCTATTGGAAAATTATCACTATATATCCTACACTATAAGTGGCTTATATCTTGCTCTATGCCATTGGTTTCTTTATAGTTTGGAGTATTCCATTGTCCATATAACTTTAATGTACTACAATATAGCAAGAAATACACCCTTAACTTCTTCATTTCCACTTAATGCTCTCCTATGTTCTAATTACAAGTACTACCTTGCTTTTCCTGTGTCTTTAAATTAGTATAAGATTTATCTATAGATAAAACTCTTATATATATATTTCTACAAATATACCTATCACAAATCCTATTTTGAAAGTATCATAACTTTTGTGAAGGCTTATTAACATATCCATTGTGAAAATACTTCTTTATTAGAGATATGTTATATACACCTTTTATTTTCTATTTTTCTTTCTAGACTTTTTAAAGTTATACATATATGTATCTGCTAATTTTATAATCTCATCTCTAGATAATTTGTTATCTGGTGTTACTTCTACAACTCCATAACTAATGGAAGTTTGATAAGGTTTTCCAAATGTTTTACTAATATTATTAGCTTTTTCAAAACATCTAACAACACACTTCATAGTTGCATAAACATCTGTATGCTCTAAAACAACTAAAAATTCATCTCCGCCTATTCTTCCGATGGACTTACCTACAAACTCTGAATTTAATATTTCAGCTACAGCTTTTATATAAAAGTCTCCTTCGTCGTGTCCATATACATCATTAGTTATTTTAAGTCCGTCTATATCAATAAATGCTATACAAAAAAAAGAATTTTGTTTTAATAGATTATCTATTTTTTCATATATAAAGTCTCTTTTAAAACAAGACGTAAAATAATCATATATTGCCTCATTTTCTAGCTGTTTTAACTCTAATTCTTCTTGTTCTAATTCTCTTTCTATTCTTTCAGCCTTGACAACATACAATTTTAATCTTGAGAATAAATATGAATATAATAAGACTGCAAAAAATCCTATTATAGCACAAATTGATATTTTTATAATTAACATATGTACTCCCCAAAATTCTTTTTGTATATAGAGTAAATAAGTATTTATAGCAAGAAATACATATATACTTCCTAATATTGAAATAGAAAACTTTAAACTATCTTCATCTGTTATAATCATATTCATATGTTCTGGTTTTAAAGCAATTCTAAATATATAAACACTTATAATTCTAGTTAATAAAGTTATTATTGTGATTATTGTAAGTATTCTATAGTCTTGCATTATTTGAAATAATGGAACTTTAAATATTATAGAATAAAAAACTATACAAATAAATCTTCCAGCAAAAAAATTAACAGTAAAACACAAACCTCCAAAAATATTTTTTAACCATTTATCGTTATATGACAATCTAAATTCTATACATATAATTAAAAAATAAATTATCATAAATACTGGTTCTGGTATACTAATCTCAAAAATTAATATAATAGCTCCTAAAATAATATTTAATATCATTAACAAATATGCTCTTTTTAAGTTTTTAATACTATTAAAAAATATACTTGATGAATATATATAAATAATATAATTATATATTATAAATAGTAAAAAACAAATTAATTTTAACATTTAAAATCATTCTCCTTTAGATGATTTTTTCTGTATTCTCATCTTATCATCTGCAATCTTAATAATGTTATCTACTCCCGTTTTCAATAATTCTTCATCTACAAATATGTATCCAATACTTGCTGAAACCTTATACTCTTTTGTCTTTTTATCTAATATATTTATTTTTTCATTAATTCTATCTAAAATACTTTTAATATCCCTCTCTTCTATGTCGTTTAAAATTATAAGGAACTCATCTCCCCCAATTCTTGCCACTAAATCATATTCTCTAATAGCTTGTTTTATGACCTTACTAACATTTATTATGTATTCATCACCAAACTCATGACCTAATGTATCATTTACCATTTTTAAACCGTCTATATCAGCAAATAAAATGGCAAAATTAAATATATTATCTCTATATTTTTCTCTTAAATTAGATATAATATACTTTCTATTATAACAAGAGGTTAAATCGTCTTTTAAAACCTTATCTTCTATACTTTTTTTATGAATATTACTTTGTATCTTAGCCAATTCTAATTGATCAGACTTTCTTTTAAAAGCTACTATATTAACACTTTTTATACTATAAAAAAATAAAATATAAAATAGTACAAACGTTAATATAGGTACAGTAATAAATGTTACCAAATATTCTGATGAATATTGTGTAGACTGCAAAGTTATAACATCTATAATAGTATAAAATATTATGAAAGTATCTATAGCAGATACCATTAAAGAATAAATAGGTGTTGTAGATAATTTAATAATATCTTTATTAGATACAACCTTTAACCATACTGTTAAAACTATATGCAATATTATAAACAATGTAGAGATACTGCTATAAAATAAATTAGGCGTATTAAATAACTCATAAGGTGTCACACCAAGTATTAATGAATATATTGGTATAAATAACATTTGACTAGCACTAATGTGAACAACTATTATACTAACGTACAAAAATGCTTGAGTAAATTTCGCCTTAGAAAAAACTAAAAATTCTATTGTCAAAGTAATAAGTACCCAAAAATATGATAAATAATAAGGAGTTTTTAAATAATAAGCAAAAACCATTAAAAATGTATTTAAACAAGACATAGCTAAATATATTAATATATTCTTTTGAAAGTTTACTAAAATTTTTGCTACGTATGAAAAAATATAAAAATTAAAACAAAAAAATATGATAATTGCTAAATACATAATTTACCCCCTTATATAAATGTTTTAAAGTTATATTAATAATATAAACTATATAATACTTTATATTATAGAACATATTAAAGTAAAATACAATAACTATATAAAATTTAATTTTTTACATAGCTAATAGGCTACCACAAATTTTGACCTTTGTGCTAACTTCTTTAAAAATATATAATAAAGATTAATTAAATATCCCCCCCCGTTAATTCTAAAAGTAGTCATTTTAAATTTTATATTTGTTCTACAAATATGTTCCATATTATCCCTCCTTTACAACTTTTTGTATTATTTTACCATTTTATATACTTTTAGTCAATACTTTTATATATAAAAAAGACTAGATAAAAATCTAGTCTTAAATTAAATAAAAATTCAATTAATATATTTTAGTTAAATTTCTAGTCTATTTTGTATTGGGGAAAATATATATATTATTCCATCTCTTCATCTTTAGATAATTTTTCAAATTTTGATGAAGTATACTTTTTAAAGCCTTTCATAGTAGAAATAAAGAAGTCAAGTTCAGCTTCATCCATACTACTAAGATAAGTAGATATAGTAGTTCTTTTTTTATCAAGGCTTGTATCTTCTTTAACTACAATTTTATTATCTAAAGGACAAGTAATAAGTGTGTCTAATGAGATACTAAAAAACTCTGCTATTTTACAAAGATTTTTAATGCTAGTACCTCTTTGTCCTCTTTCTATTAAGCCTAAGAAACCTGGAGCAATATTTAAAATTTCTGAAAGCTCGTCTATTGTAAGGTCTCTTTTTTGACGTTCAAATCTAATGTTTGAACCAATAATCTTATTATAATCCATATTTTTTTCCTCCTAAAAAATAAAATTTAAAAATATCTTAAATATATCGCTTTTAAATATGTATAAGATATATTTAACATTATTGTAACACAAATAGAATTGTATTTCAAGAGTTATTGCAAAAAATGTAAATTTTTATTTATAAATATTCTTTAATATACTTTCTATACCCTATTTCTTCTAGACATTCAGCCTTTTTAATAACTAAATCTTGAAGATTTTTTCTATAATAAAGGATTCTATCTCCTACATTTGTGTCAAAAGCCCCTAATATTTGTATAGCTAAAAGCCCTGCATTTGCTCCTCCGTTTATAGCAACAGTAGCAACTGGTATGCCTGCTGGCATTTGAACAATAGAATATAAAGAATCAACACCATTTAAAGTTTTTGTTTTTATAGGAACTCCTATAACTGGAATAGTAGTTATAGATGCAATCATTCCTGGTAAATGAGCTGCTCCACCTGCTCCTGCTATAATTATTTTTATACCATTACTTTTTGCATTTTTAGCATATTCATATAACCTATCTGGAGTTCTATGTGCTGATACAATAGTTATTTCATAGTCTATATTAAAATCTTCTAAAACTTTTGCAGTTTCTCCCATAACTTTTAAATCTGAGTCACTTCCCATAATAATTCCTACTTTACTCATATTATCCCTCCTATTTAGATATAAATTTTATGTACTGGTAGGCTTTTGTAGCATTCTTTTCTGCTTGTTCTAAACACTCCATCGAACAAGTAATATGTCCCATTTTTCTTTTAGGAACTGTTTGTTTTTTACCATATATATGTACAAATACATTTTCTATGTTTAAAGCCTCTATAACCCCTTCTACTAATGTATCTCCTTTGTATCCTTCTTCTCCTAAAAGATTTATCATAACCGTAGGATTTAAAAGATTAGTGCTTCCTAAAGGTAATGATAGTATGGCTCTAATATGGTTTTCAAACTGACTAGTGACACAGCCCTCTATTGTATAATGACCTGAATTATGTGGTCTTGGAGCTATTTCATTTACTAATACTTCTCCGTCTTTTGTTATAAAAAACTCTACACAAAACATTCCAACACCATTAAATATATCTATTATCTTATGGGCTATATCTATGGCTTTTTGTTTACTACTTTCATTTATATCAGCCGGAACAATTGTTTTATGTAAAATATTGTCTATATGTATATTATTACCTACTGGATATACTTTTATATCTTTATTTATTCCACCACAAGCAAGAACAGATACTTCTAATTTAAAATCTACAAATTTTTCTACCATTAATGACATATTAAAATTAGGATTTAATGTTAAAAATCCTTTTTCTATATCTTCTTCACATTTTATAATAAAATTACCTTTGCCATCATATCCTCCAGTACAAGATTTTAAAACTAATGGATAAGAAAACTCTTTAGCAACATTTTTTATTTCTTCTATACTATTAACTAGACAAAAATCTGGTACACAAATATTATTTTCTTTTAAAATAGTTTTTTGTGTAAATTTATTTTGAATAGTTTTTAGACAGCTAGGGCTAGGATAAACTTTATGTCCACGTTCTTCAAGTTCCATAAGAGATTGATAATCTATATGCTCAAATTCATATGTTAATACATCACATTGATTGGCTAAAGAAATAATAGCCTCTTTATCTGAAAAATTAGCAACAATATGATTATCACATATACTACTAGCTGGACAATCTTTTGTAGGGTCTAATATGGTGACATAACAACCTAGTTTTTTGGCTTCTAATATCATCATTTTACCAAGTTGTCCCCCTCCAATTATACCTATTTTTTGGCTTATGGGATAAAAACTCATATAAAAACACTCCTAAAGTAAAAATATTTATTTTTAGTATATCATAAAAATAATTATATGTCGACAATCAATTTTTTTCATATTTTATATCAAAAATCATTTATAATTTTTATCTTTAATAATAAAATCATAGTTTAATTGAAATTAATAAAAATACTTGTTTTATATAATTTAATTTGTTATAATTTTTATTAATGTTATTATATTGAGGAGGTAATAATGACAACTTTACTAATAAAATTATTTATAAAAGATTATAAAAATATAAAAGATGAAAATATTAGAAAAAAATATGGTGAATTAGGAAGTTTTGTGGGTATAGGCAGTAATATAGTGTTATTTATAATAAAGTTTTTAATAGGTGTTTTTATAAATAGCGTTGCTATAATGGCAGATTCTTTTAATAATTTATCTGATAGCTTATCTTCCATAATAACACTTATTGGGTTTAAATTAGGAGCCAAGCCTGCCGATGAAGAACACCCTTTTGGACACGGGAGAATGGAGTATATATCTGGTCTTGTTGTATCATTTATAATAATGCTTATAGGGTTTGAATTTTTAAAAACTTCATTTTTTAAAATTATAAATCCAGAAAATATTTCTTTTAGCTATCTTACTATATTTATACTACTAATAACTGTTATGGTTAAAATATGGCAAGCTCTTTTTAACAAAAAAATAGGTATTCTTATTAATTCCCATTCTTTAATAGCCACTGCTACTGACAGTAGAAATGATGTTATTGTCACTTCTGTAACTATTTTATCTCTTGTTATATTTAAAATATTTGGTCTAAACTTAGATGGATATTTAGGTTTATTTGTGGCTTTATTTTTAATGTACTCTGGCTTTAATCTAGCTAAAGAAACTTTATCTCCTCTTTTGGGTGAAGCTATTGACAATGAACTTGCTGAAAAAATTAAATCCATAGCTTTAAGCTATGACGAGGTAATAGGTGTTCACGATATACTAGTCCATAATTATGGTCCTAATAAAAGTATGGCATCTTTACACGTAGAAGTTCCTAATAATATAGATATAAATATTTCTCACGAAACAATTGACCTTATAGAAAAAAGAGTTCAAGAAGAACTTAACATATTTTTGACCATACATATGGACCCTATAAATATAGATGATAAGAGAATAAATATTATAGTAGATACTATTAAAAACGTATTAAACCAATATGATGAAGACTTAGACACTCACGACCACAGACTTGTAGATGGTAAAAATAATATAAATTTTATTTTTGATTTAGTTATACCTTATAATTTTTCAAAAGAAAAAGAAACAAAACTTATTAGAGATATTAAAAACTCTGTAATGAACTTAGACAAAAGATATAAATGTATAATAAATATAGAAAAAAGCTTTATTAAATAACTAAGCTTTATTATATTTAATAAAAATAATATAAAGGATGTTTATAAAATGGCTAAAACAGAAAGTAAAAAAAATAACACAAAAAATAAAAGCCCTAAAAAAAATACTGTTTCTAAAAAACCTATTAATACTAGCCTATCATTAGAAATAACCTGTATACTTATAATATGTTTTAGTATATTACTTATAATAAGTATATTTTTTGGAGGTGGTGGTTTTTTAGGTAATGCCTTAAATAGCTTTTTTAAGGGCTTGTTTGGCATAGGTGCATACTTATTACCTATAATAATGATTGTATCTAGTGTATATTTATTTTTTTCTCAAGTTAATAAAATAAATATTTTTAAAGTTACTTTATCCATTATATCATTTACCCTTTTAATAAGCTTCTTTCACATTATAACTAGACAAGATATAAATAATTTTTCAAGCTACTTTACATATTTAGGCAATGAATATAAAACGGCAAGATTTTTAGACGGAGGTGTTTTAGGGGCATTAATAGGTGATTTATTTTTAAAAATAATGGGCGTTTTTGCAAGTTGTACAGTTATTATTATCCTATTTATAGCTACTATTTTTCTTTTAACTGGTAAGTCATTTTTTACGACTGTATATAAAGGCATAAAAAATCTCTCTAACTATTTTTATTATGAATATGACATAGAAGAAGAGTTTGAAGAAGATATTAATGTACCTAAACAAAGAAAACAAAGTATTTTTTCCAAAATAAAGGATACCATATCAAAATCTAAACAATATAAATATGAAGAAGAATACGAAGAAGAGTATATAGAAGAAAAACCTAGAAGGTCAATACCTGAAACAGAAAACATATCAAATAACACGCCTAGAAGAACTTTAAAAAGGTATAATAACTACATTTTTGATGGTATAGATAGATACAGACGTATACAAAAACCTGTATTTTTTGATATGAATACAAAACCTAAAATAGATAAAGATAGAAAAATAATTTTTGCAATAGATGAAATAAATAATCCACAAAAATATATTAATAAATCTACAAGAAATGAAAAAAGTAACTCTAATATAGATAAAAACATTAATTCCAATGATAATATTTACTCTACTACTGCAAATATTATAAAAGATTTTGAAAATAACTTAAATAAAAATACATTACCTGATACAGATTTATTTGAAATTAAATCCAAAGAAGAATACATTAATGATGTTTATAAAAAAAGGAAAAATAATGATTTACCAACAAATAATAAATTTGATATAGATTTAAAATTTACAAATAATAAGAATATAGAAGATATATTTGAAAATCCACCAGAACAATTTTTATCTGATAACACAGAAGATAATTCGCTAAATAATTTAGACCAGTTTTATGATTTTAACAAAGATATAGATAATGATATAGTTAATGATACAGTTAATACAGAAATTAACGATGAAAGCCACGATGATAGTTTTATAAATATTGATGAAAATAATATAGATTATAGTAATACACAAGACCAAGAAATATTTAATATTCAAAGTAAATCTATTGACAATGAACCTGTTTTAAATGAAAATAACACAAAAAAAGAGAATAATATAAGCTCATCATATATAGAAAAAGATAATGATGGATTTACAATTATAAATCAAGATATTAACAATACAAATAAAAACTTATCTTCTTCTACAAAAAATATTGACAAATCTGAAGAAAAGTTTCAAAATATAAATGAACCTGTTATTATTAAACCTGACGTAGAAAAAATGGTTACAAATTTACAAGCCGAAGAGGAAAATGTAAAAAAAGAATATGTTTTTCCTAAACTAACATTTTTATCTAAAAATCCTAATGAATCTAATGAAAATAATGATATGGAACTTAGAGAAAACTCTTATATTTTAGTTAAAACTTTAAAAAGTTTTAATGTAAATGCTCAAGTTATAAATATAAGTAAAGGTCCTTCTGTTACAAGATATGAACTTTCTATTGAAGATGGTATTAAGGTTAGTAAAATATTAGGTCTTGCTGACAACCTTGCTCTTAGCTTAGCTGCTAGTTCTATAAGGATAGAAGCTCCTATACCGGGAAAATCTGCTGTTGGTATAGAAATACCTAATAAAGAAGTTAAAAGTGTATTTTTAAGCGAAGTAATATGTGCTGAAAAATTCCAAAAATTCCCTTCAAAAGTTGCTTTTGGTTTAGGCAAGGATATAACAGGTAATGTTATTGTAACAGATATTGCAAAAATGCCTCATATGCTTATAGCTGGTGCCACTGGTTCTGGTAAAAGTGTTTGTATAAACACACTTATTACAAGTATACTTTATAAGGCTAATCCTGACGAAGTAAAACTTATGATGATAGACCCAAAAGTTGTAGAACTTAGCGTTTACAATGGTATCCCTCATCTTTTGACACCAGTTGTTACAGAGCCAGAAAAGGCTGCTGGTGTTTTAAATTGGGCTGTATCTGAAATGATGGAAAGATATAACCTTTTTGCACAAACAGGTACTAGAAATCTTGTAGGCTACAATACATTAAAAGAGGAAAATGGTGAAGAAAAACTACCACAAATAATAATTATTATAGACGAGCTTGCCGATCTTATGATGGTTGCTGCAAAGGAAGTTGAAGCTTCTATATGTAGGCTTGCTCAACTTGCTAGAGCAGCAGGTATACATCTTATTATAGCCACACAAAGACCATCTGTCGATGTTATTACTGGTCTTATAAAGGCTAATATCCCTTCTCGAATAGCTTTTGCTGTATCTAGTGGTACAGACTCTCGTACAGTTTTAGATACTGTTGGGGCTGAAAAGTTATTAGGTAAGGGGGATATGTTATTTAGGTCTGTTGATATGAACAAACCTTTAAGGATACAAGGTGCTTTCATCTCAGATAAAGAAGTTGAACATATTGTTACTTTTATAAAAGAAAATAGTTCACCTAATTATGATGAAAGTATTATTAATAAAATTGAAACGTCAACAAAGTCTAACGATAATATGTCATCGGATTCTTCAGATGAACTTACTGAAGATGTCATTGCCTTTTTAGTGAAAAAAGGTAAGGCTTCTACTTCTATGATACAACGTCAATTTAGAATTGGCTATAATAGAGCTGCAAGAATTATAGAAGAATTAGAAGATAGAGGTATTGTTTCTTCTGAAAATGGTAGCAAACAACGTGATGTATTAATGGATAGATACCAATATGAAGAATATCAAAATAGATATAATAATTATTAAAAACTAAACTTTATTTTAAGGAGAATTTATATGAAAAAATCAACAATTGGAATAATTATTTTAGAGGTTATACTTATAATTGTAGTTATTGGCTACAACACTTTTGGTATAGGTCAACCTAAAAACATAGAAAATGTTATCCAAAGAGAGCTTAAAGGTAATGAACAAGCTTCTTTAAATTATTTATTAAAATATGAAATGCCTAGTGGATATGAAGAGGCAATAGATTTAACTGGTGAAATATCTATTAGAGAACAAGAAGGCAATAGTATGTTCACTGCCGAACCTGTTTTAATTGAACAATTACCTATGGAACAATTTTTCCAAAGTCAAGAATATCTCTTTTCTAGTGCTGGAACATATAATATAATTTCTGAAGTATCAACTGAAGAAAAAGATAGAACTATTACTAAAAAAATTTATGAAGTATCTAATGATTTTGTACAATTATATGCTTTAATTGGTACAATACAATTTAAAGACAATCCAAATGAATATATAGGTATAGTTGGTAATAGTACTTCTCAAGATTATGAAAAAGATTTAGATACTCTTTTAAACTCTATAAACTATACAAAGCAAACTATTGACAAAGAAAAATTATATTCTAATGATTTAGAAAATGTAAAAATAACTATCCCAGGTAACTGGAGAAGACTTGAAAGAGCTGTCCCTTATAGTTTTTATAAACAAGATGAAAATAACATAGCATATATTATAGCTAGTAGTATGGATAAACAACAAGAAGATTCACAAGAAAATTATGATTATTTAGTAGAATCCTTTACTCAAGAGGATGGTGCTAATTTAATTGAAGATAGAAAAGCAGAAACTGTTGGTAATAAAACTATAACAAATACAACAATTGAATATGAAGGAACAAATACGACTACTATTCTTACATTAATAGAATTTTCAAACTCTAATATATATACTATAGTTAGATTTGATATAGTAAGTGAAGAAGGAATTGATTATATAAAACCTGAAATAGACTCTATAATAAATTCTATTGAACTTAAATAATAAAAATACTCTTATTTACTATTTACCATCAAATAAGATATAAAAAAGAGATACAGACACTTATTTATGTCTATATCTCTTTTTTATATTAGTAGGCTGAAATACTTATTTGTTATATAATCCTTATCTTTTATTTAAGTTATATTCCCATTTTTTTTGATTTTGTATAAAATATCAAAAAATTGATTTAATATAAATATAGTTAAATATTTAAAATATATATTAATAAAATTTTCTATTTTGTTATTTACAACTTATAAAACTCTTAAACAATGTTTATATTACCCTTTGTTTATTTAAAAAATTATAATAAGCTCCTATTATACCTGCATTATTTTTATGTTTTGCAAAAGAAATTTTGGTATTTTTAAATATAGGCTCTATTAAATACTTTTTAACACTATTTACTATTTTGTCATACAAATAATCTTTTTGAGCCATTATACCTCCACCTAAAACAACTATCTCTGGATTTATAACATAACATATATTAGCTATTCCATATCCTAAATAATCGCATAATTTGTCTATTTGCTCTATACAAATTTTATCATTTTGTTTTGCTCTTTCAAAGATAATTTTTCCATCAATATCACTTTTGTCTACTCCTAAAATATTGGCTACATTCTCAACTAATGCAGTAGTAGATGCTATATTTTGAAATGTACTATTAAACATATTCATATATCCAACCTCACAACCACTATTAGAAAATCCATTTATTAATTTATTTTGTATAATAATACAGCCTCCTATCCCTGTACCTATTGTAAGACATAAACTAGAATGTGTATTTTGGGCTGCTCCAACATAATTTTCACAAATACCAGCACAATTTACATCATTTTCAACTTCACAAGGAATAGAATATAGTTGTTCAAATGATTTTTTATAATTTATACCAATATAGTTAGGTATAGAATTATTGGCATATATAATTTCTCCTGTTTTAGAGTTTACCATACCTGCTGTAGATATACATATACCATATATTTTTCTTTCTAAAATATAATTATCACATATATTTTTAACTTTATTAAAAATATATTCTCCACCTTTAAAAGCTTCCGTTTTTGTTTCTTTGGCTTCTAAAATATTTCCTATTTCATCTATGATACCATATTTTATCATAGTTCCACCTATATCAATAGATATATATTGTTTTATCATATCTTCACCTTAAAAATTGCCTTTTTTATTTTTTTACTATCAGAAACTTTTATAGCTGTCATATGTGCATCATTAGGATAACATATTAAAAAGTCACCTTCTTCTAGCAAAATACTACTTTTTTTATTACCCTCTAATGACAAAAAATCATCTTTTTCTACAAATTCTATTTGTTTCATATTATCTATAAAGTTTACATTTATAAGTTCTTCACCATCTAACATAAAATGTAAGTCTAAATAATTTTTGTGGGCTTCCCAAAAACGTTTATCTTCTGTTGTAGTTTCATACTCTACTATATTTACAAACAAGTCGTTACCACATATTTCATAGGTACCTTTTTCTAAATTTTTTAAATCATTATTTTTTATATATTCAAAACATTTTTGTAAATCAATATTTAAAAATTTATATTCCTCAGTATTTTTTATATTTCCGTATATCATAATACTTACCTCCTATTTATAATATATTGTAGTTCTTTCATCAAGTTCTTTATTAGGTTTAAAAATATAACTAGCTATAAGACCAACTATTAAAGAAACAAGTATAGATATTATGGCATAAGACCAACTAGAAATTTCTGGCATTTTATATTTAACAATTACTATAACTATACTAGCAAATATAAAACCTACAAATGTACCTTTTGCATTTGCCTTTTTAGTGAATGCACCTAAAACAAACATACCAACTAATACACCTAATATAAGTCCCATAAATGCATTAAATGCTTCATAAGCAGATTTTATATTACCATTTGCAAGGAGCATAGCTATACCTATAGTAACTATTCCTATTCCAAGAGAAATATATTGAGCAAGCTTTGTTTGTTTACTTTCATCTATATTTTTGCTTATATATGGCTGTACATCTAATGCCCAACTTGTTGCTACAGAGTTTAATCCTGTTGATAATGTAGACTGGCTAGCTGCATATATAGCTGCTAATAATATTCCTGTTATTCCAACTGGTAATTCTAAAGATATGTATGAGGCAAATATTTGGTCTTGTTCTGCAATAGATGGTAAAGCATTTTGAGAATAAAAAACACTTAAACCTGTTCCTATTAAATAAAATACTGTTGCCACAAATAAAGATAAAATAACATTTGTATACATCATTTTATTTAATTTTTTAGTATCTGTTGTAGTTGTAAATCTTTGTACAATATCTTGACTTGATACATAAGATGCAAATGTATTAAAACCTGCTCCTACTAAAACAATAAATACACTTGTTTTAAATATATTAGGATTAAACAATACTTCATTTTCTCCTAAAAATTTGTGATTTTGTGTAAATTCTTTAAAGATGGCTCCTAATCCACCATCAATACCATTAATAAGATATACTAAAGCAATAATTATTCCTATTATTAAAACAGCACCTTGTATAAAATCTGTCCATAATACAGATTTTAATCCTCCTGTATAAGAATATATAATGGCTATTACGCCCATTAAAATTATTAAAATATTTACATTTATGCCCATAAGACCTGATAATACTACACAAGGTAAATACATTATTATAGACATACGACCTACTTGATATATTATAAATGTTAATGCTCCTAATATTCTAAGACCTTTACTTGCAAATCTCATATCTAAATAATGATAAGCTGTATCTATATCTAGCCTACTATATATAGGTAAAAAGAATTTTATAGTTAATGGTAAAGCTATAAGAACACCTAACTGAGCAAACCATAAAAACCACGTTCCTGCATAAGAATTACCTGGTAGAGATAAAAATGATATAGGACTTAAAAGTGTTGCAAATATTGATACACTTGTAACCCACCAAGGTATAGTTCCATCACCTTTAAAAAATTCTTTACCTTTCATTTCTTTTTTAGAAAAAAGTATACCTGCTACTAATACAGCTAATAAGTATACTATTAATATAATTAAATCTATTACTGTAAAACCTAGTTCATTAATCTTCATCAATATCGCCTCCTTTTTACATTGTTATAAAATTATAATAGGAGATAGATAACTTATTAAATATCTCCTATAATTTTAAGTTTGCTCTTAAAAATTAAATATCTTTTAAATATTTTTCATACATAATTTTTGCTTTTTCTTTTTGCCCTTCTGTTATAACTGACATAGGTTTTTTACAATAACCTGCGTCTATACCTTGTAGTTGTAGTAAATATTTAAGAGTTGGATATAAACCATTACCTAAAATATCTGTGATTAAATCATTTGTTACATTTTGTATTTTAAATGCTTCGTCTATTTTACCTTGCTTTGCTAATTCAAAAATTTGTCTTGCTCTTATACCATTTACATTAAATGTAGAACCAATAGCTCCGTCTACATTTAAAACTGTAGCTGGTAACATCATCTCATCAAATCCTGCAAAAATAAGGTGCTCTGGATATGATTTTCTAAGTCTTTCTAAAAGATAAAAATCTGCTGCTGTAAATTTAACCCCGATTATTCTTTCATTTTCAAATAACTCGCCAAATTGCTCTACACTAATATTAACACCTGTTAAAAACGGTATAGAATATATAATAAGATAGTTATCTACACTATTTATTATTGTATTATAATAATCTTTTATTTCTTCAAAACTAAACTTATAATAAAAAGGTGTAACAGCAGATATAGCATCGTATCCTAAATCTGTTACATATTTAGCAAGTTCTATAGATTCATTAATATTTAAAGAACCAACTTGCGCTATAAGCTTAATATGGTTTTTAGCTTCTTCTTTAGCTATTTTAAATATTCTTTTCTTTTCTTCTGTAGATATTAAAAAGTTTTCACCTGTTGAACCACCAACATATAATCCGTCTACTTTCATTTTGTCAATATTATGTCTTATAATTTGCCTTACACCATTTTCATTGATATTTCCTTTTTCATCAAAAGAGGTTAATAATGCACTAAATATTCCTTTTAATTCTTGTTTTTTCATAGTTAATCACTCCTTTTCATTATATGAAACTATTTATTATTAAAATTATTTATATTATTATTATATTTATGTAAATTATTTTAATCAATAGTAATTATATTTAAAAAAATTTCATATTTTTTGTTATAATTGTATATTTTTAAATTTTATTATCTACTATATATTATTTTTTTGTAAACTATTTACATTATAAATATCTAATTTTATAAAATTTATGTAAATTTCTTATACTAAGTACATAAAATTAAATTATATGTTTTTATAGTATAATTAATTAAATATATAACTTAATTATAAAATCAATTTTTTGATACTTTATAAAAAAAAATACCCTCACATAATATATGAGGGTATTTTTTTATTTTTTTAATGCATCTACAAAAGTTTTTGTTATTATTTGTGGTCTTGTTATTGCACTTCCAACAACAACAGCATAAGCTCCCATATCAATGGCTTTTCTAGCTTGTTCTGGTGTGTTAAAATTACCTTCTGCTATAACTTTTGCATTTTTACATTCTTTTATAAGTCTTTCTAATACTTCAAACTTTTCAACATTTTTAGATTGTTGTGTATATCCTATAAGAGTTGTACCTACATAATGAAATCCTAATTTATCTGCTCTTATTCCTTCTTCGTACGTAGATATGTCTGCCATAAATTTTTGATTTTTATACTTTTGTAATATTTCTTTTAAAAAGTTTTCATCTTGATTAATAGTAGCATCTACTGCTATTATATCTACTCCTTCATTAATAAGTTCTTCTACTTCTTTTATAGTTGGAGTTATATATGGTACAAGTCCTTTATAGTCTTTTTTTATAATACCTATTATAGGTAATGATACATTATTTTTTATTTCTTTTATATCATTAACACTATTTGCTCTTATACCAACTGCTCCACCTTCATATGCTGCCAATGCCATTTTACCCATTATAAACGAACTATGTAATGGTTCATTTTCTAAGGCTTGACAAGATACAATTAATCCTTTTTCCATATAATCACCTCTTAGTTTATTCCTATTATTTCATTTATTTTATTTTTTATTAAGTCTGCTTTTGCTCCAAACACTGCTTGTATTCCACCTTTAACATCAAAAACAGCAGTAGCTCCTAATTCTTTAATTCTATCTTTATCAACTTTTGTTATATCTTTTACTGCAACTCTAAGTCTTGTTATACAAGCATCACAATCTTCTATATTTTCTTTACCTCCAAGAGCCTTTAAAACTTCTTTGGCATCTTCTGCTATACTTCCTTTAGTTTCCACTTTTATTTCAGCATCTTCACCTTGTTCTCTACCAGGTGTTTGTACATTAAATTTTAATATAAGGAATTTGAAAACAAAATAATAAATGAAAAACCAAACTACACCTATAAATATAACATACATCCAATTAGTTTTATCATTACCTTGGAATACACCAAATAATAAAAAGTCTATTAATCCACCAGAAAATGTATTACCAATTCTTATTGAAAGAATATCTGCTAAAAAGAATGATAATCCATCTAAAACTGAATGTATAACATATAACCACGGAGCAACAAATAAAAACATAAACTCTAAAGGTTCTGTTATACCTGTTAAAAATGAAGTTAATGCACCACTAAATAATAGACCACCTACTAATTTTCTTCTTTCTTTTGGTACGCAATGATACATAGCTAAAGCAGCCCCAGGTAAACCAAACATCATTGTATCAAATCTACCTGCAAAAAATCTTGTTCCATAAGTATAAAGACCTGTGTGTGTTGGATCAGCAAGTTCTGCAAAGAATATATTTTGAGCACCAACAATTTCACTTCCTGATACAACTGCTGTACCACCAAGCTCAGTATACCAAAATAGTGGATATATTGTATGATGAAGACCAACTGCTCCTGTAAGTCTTAATAAAGTACCGTATATAAATGTACCAAAAGCTCCCATATTAGCAATTTGTTCACCTACAACTACTAATACTTTTTGAAAAGGAGGCCATATTAAAAAGAATATTGCTCCTATAAATATAGCACAAAATGAAGATACTATTGGTATAAATCTAGAACCACCAAAAAATCCTAAAAATTGTGGTAATTGTATGTTTCCATATCTATTATGTAAAAATACAACTATACAACCTATAACTATTGAACCTACAACACCAGTATCTATTGAGGTTATCCCCTGTGGCTTAAAAACACTTATCATAGAAGTTATTGTTGCATTCATAACTAAAAATGCTACTACTGCTGCAAGTCCTACTGTCCCTTTGTCCTTTTTAGCAAGTCCAACGGCTAAACCTGTACACATAATAAGAGCAATATTAGTAAATACTACATTACCAGCTGCTGACATTATTTGAAATAGACCTTGTAAAAATGGTATATTCAAAAATGGATATGTACTAATAGTGTTAGGATTAGATAAAGCTCCTCCTATACCTAATAATAAACCTGCCGCAGGCAAAATTGCAATAGGGAGCATAAATGCTTTTCCTAGTTTTTGTAATTGTTTAAACATAGTATTCCCTCCTAAAAATTAATATTATAGTATCTTTACAATTTATGAAAATTATTTTCATTTGTATATTTATTATAATAATAAATTTCATTTTTATCAAGTCATAATATTATAACAATTTTTGTTGTAATATTTGTTTATATTGTACATATAATTCATAATTTATTATATTTATCTTAACTTTTAGTTTTCTATATGATATAATAATATAAAAATTATAATTTGGGTGATATAATGAATACTTTAGAACTAATACAATTAAAATATCTTGAATTTTCTATAAAAGAACAAAAAATAGCTGATTATATTTTAGAAAATGCTTCGTATATCCAAAATATGAATATTAATGTTTTTGCTAAAAACTGTAACGTTTCTACAGCTACTGTTACTAGATTTTGTCAAAAACTAAATCTTCATAGTTTTGCAAATTTAAAAATAAGTTTAGGCTCTATAAATCTGTCATCTATAAATACAAAAAAAAATGACCCTTTAAATAAAGTCCACTCCTTTTATAAAGATATTATATCTAGTACAAATAATATTGTTAATATAAATGATTTAAAAATTTTATATGATAAAATTAAAAACTCTAAAAAAATATACATATACGGTCTTGGTAGCTCCGGTCTAACTGGTACAGAGTTTATGCTAAGGCTTATTAGAATGGGATTTCATTGTCAAGCTATTACAGATTCTCATCTTATGATTATAAATAGTTCCATAGTAGCCGAAAATGACTTAATTATTGCCATTTCTTGCTCTGGAGAAACATTAGATGTTATAAATGCTGTAAAGTTAGCTAAAAAAAATAATTGCTTTGTAGCATCTATTACAAGCTTTCCTACAAGTACCCTTTCTTTAAATTCAGATTTTTTTATTATTGTACCTAATCCAAATTTATTAACAAAAAATTCTTTTATTAATACACAATTTTCTACAATATATATTATTGACGTTTTAACAACTATGTTTTTAGAAGAAGATGCTATGCGTCAAAAAATGAACATTACAATAGACACTATATTAAATAATCAAAATCAGTCATTTTGATACTTCTTATCAAAATATACAGATATTTTTCTTCTATAAAATTTCATACTAAAACATAAAAGTAAGTTTATAAATTTTATCTTGAATAATAAAGTATTATAATAAAAAGGCAGGATAATCCTGCCTTTTTATTAAATTTCTAATGATGAACTTTCACTTTCATAATCTTCTTCATTTTTATTTTTTTCTTTATCAATTATTTGTTTTTTAACAATATAAGCTGTAATTATTAATATTAATATCAACAATAGTATTATAAATAAACTAATATTTCCCTCTGCTCCAAAACCAAATGCTGGTTTTTCTGTCAATCTTCTTTCGTTTATTTGTGCTCCATTGTTAGACGCATTTTCTAATATATTATCTATACTAGTGTCAATAGCTTCTCTGTCTGGAACAATGTTTTGTATAGCTTGTCTTGCTAGTTCTTCATATTCTGGTGTTATAACCTGTAAGTTTCCAAATGTATATACATTATTATCTGGTGTTTGTAGATTTACATTTTCTTCTGTATTATTGTCTACTTCATTGTTATTTCCACCATTATTATCGTTGTTATTTCCACTGTCTATTATTGGTGGTGTTACTTGATTATCGTTTGTTGTTGTTTCTGTTTGATTGTCTACACTTGTAGCTTCACTTGTACTTTCTGTGTTATTTCCATCTGGCACTGTCTGACTTGTACCTTCTGTACTGCTTTCACTTATTGTCTGACTTGTACTTTCTGTACTACTTTCACTTATTGTCTGACTTGTACTTTCTGTACTACTTTCGCTTATTGTCTGACTTGTACTTTCTGTGCTACTTTCGCTTATTGTCTGACTTGTACTTTCTGTGCTACTTTCTACAGTGGTTTCTTCTCCTCCACTGCCTGTTGTTTCTTCTTGTTTTTTAGTCCATTTAGCATATAAATCTATTGTTAGCTTATCTTCACCATTGTCTTCTATACTGTTCCATAAGTTTGTCACTTGGGTTTTAAATGTATCTTCTTTGAACCAACCGCCAAATCTATAGCCATTTCTTTTAACAGTTTTTAATGTATACTTATCTTCAAATTTAACTGTTTCTGTAAATATATCATTTGATATATTTTCATTCTGTATTGTCCCATCGTTTAAATGATAATTTATAGTCACATCTTTTTGTTCCCAATTTGCGTTTAATGTTATATCTTTTGTTATATCTATTGTTGTATTAAATTGGTTGGAGCCATCTGTCCAATTTATAAATTTATATCCTTTTCTATTTAAGTCTTTATCATCTTGTACTGTTGGTAAAGTGTATTTTACACCTACATAAGTTGATATAACCTTTGTTTTTGGATTATCTTGTGGATATCCATAATTTAGTGTTAATGTAGCTTGTTGTGCATTTTCATCAAATACTGGATATAAGTTTATATTTGTAGCATTCATATTTACAGTTGATACTATATCTTTACCATTAGGTGTTAAAGACCAACCTAAAAATAATCCTTGTCCTTGTGGTTGTACACTTGTTAAGTTAATTTCTTCACCTTTTGTATAATGTTTTGTATCAGCTGGTACATCTTTAAGATGGTTACCCTTTTCATCAAGATAGTTTACAAAACCTGTTATTTTTGTACTTTCACTAAAAGTTTTTGATTGATTAGATGAATTATTTTGGAATTTACCACTTCCAGTAAATGTATATTCTTTGTCAGAAAGTTTTGTTAAATCCTGTATGTTATATACATAGTCTCTTTCTTCTCTATCATTTAAGTTTTGTGTTTCATCTTGTTGACCTGTAGCTTTTATCTCAGTTAAAACCTCACCATATCCATTGTATACTACATTTATGTTAAAGTCATTAGTATCTTTTCTTGTTACATTAGTGTCTATTTTTATATATTGACCTAAATAGTATATTGGTACATTAGGGTCTTGACCACTAGGTTTAACTCCACCCTCTGAGTATTGTTCTATGTATATAGCTTTTAAGTTTTGCATACCTAAAAATGCATAATTTTTTATATATGTTGTAGTTTTAGGTATAGTTATTTCTGTTATAGCAGTATTAGAAAATGCACTGTACAATATACTCGTTACCTTTGGTATTTCTATACTTTTGAGGCTAATACAATCAATAAATACACCCTCCTGTATAATTGTTACCTCTGGTATTTCTATACTTGCTAGATTACTACAACCTGAAAATGTATAAGCCCCTATACTTGTTACCTTTGGTATTTCTATACTTGCTAGGCTACTACATTCTCTAAATGCAGAATTCTCTATACTTGTTACCTTTGGTATTTCTATACTTGCTAGGCTACTACATTCTCTAAATGCAGAATTCTCTATACTTGTT
>CALWOZ010000021.1 GCA_944383305.1 uncultured Clostridia bacterium
TGCATTTTGTAGTCTTGCTTTTTGTATCGATGCTTTTACATCTTTGTAATAATCTTCAACATCAAATGCATTTTGTAGTCTTGCTTTTTGTATCGATGCTTTTACATCTTTGTAATAATCTTCAACATCAAATGCATTTTGTAATTTTGCTTCTTTTATAACATCTTCAAAAACTTTCATATTATCACCTTTATTTCTTGCAAAACATTCTTTTAGCTCTATCTGTGTTATAATTAATACTGAATATATCTTCTCCAACTATAAAAGTATTAACTGCCAAACAATAATCTTCTAACTCTTCTGGCGTAAATTCAAAATTTTTAGCCATAGCTGATATTATATTCAAATTTTCTTCATAATGTTTATCATCTAAAGTTAAAAATAATAATGAATAAAACATTACTTTTTCTGATACAATCCAATCATTTTCATCATAAGCATTTCCTTCTTTACATCTTTGATATAATGCACTTAGTACAATAGTATCAAAAAACATCAATTCTGTATTTATATTAAATTCTCTACAAATACTATTGTCATATGGATAATATTCATCTGTTCTATAATAAAATGTAAAACAAAAGATACTATCTAACATATTTTTATTTTCTTCATCTATTATAAATAAATCTATAAAATTCCCTATTCCATAAATGCCCCTTGTATATACTGGCACTGCTCCCAAATCTCTATCTAACTGATGTATCCTTGACCCTATATTTCTTAATACATTTGCTTCCATTACATTCCCTCCACATCAAAATAAAAACTATGTATTTTTCTTATTTCTTCTTTTAATTCATTAACTAACCCTTCAGGCTCTAAAACCTTTACATTGCTACCTTGAGATAGTAAAAATTTATTTATCCCCATACCATAAACTTCTGCAACAATAGTAAATTTTTTACCGTCATTTTCTACAATTTTAGCTGTTGGTATTTTATCCAAAATAGCTTGTACACCAACCCCTGTATATTCAAATTTTATTTTTCTAAACTCTCCATAAGTCATAAAGTATATTTTTTCTTTAAGCTCACCTTCATCAAAATTATATATACTAGGTATAACAAATTGTTTTCTATGTACAACTACATCTGTTACTCTATCTATTCTATAATATAACGGCTTATAATCTTCTTTATCTGCCCTATATGCTATAAGATAGAAATAATATTCGCTAAAAACTATAGCTATCGGACATATTGTTCTTTTAACTTTTTTGCTATCCATCTTGGTATACTCTATTGTTATTTCTCTCTTTTCTGAGATATATTTACTAAAATTCCATATAAGTTTAATAAGGTCGTTTGTCATATTTTTTACATTAGAGTATTTAAAAATTTCTTTAGATATAATCCCTTCTAATAACGCTTTATCTGTATTAGTTGTAAACTTTTTAAGCTTATTTATTATATTTATAAGCTCAGAACGCTCAACAGCTCTGCTTTCTATTAATATTTTAATAATAAACAACAACTCTTGTGGCAATAGTGATTTATTGTTAAAAAAACTATATCCTCTACTTTTAGCATTATACACAAGCTCTATATCGCTAAACAATTCTCTATATTCTACAAAGCAATTTCTAATCTCATCAAAATACCTAGATATTGTTTTTTCACTTACTCCATATTGTATAGCTAATTGTTTTTTATTAAGTTCTTCACCCATCAATAACCTAATAAATATAATCAAAAATCTTTGTTTCAAGATATATCATCACCTCTGTATATAATATAACATATTTTTACAATGTATTTCAATAATTTTTATAATATTTTTTAACTATTTATAAATTCTGTTATCAGTATAGCTAGTTCTTCTACCATAGCAGGTGTATTTTGCTCTATTTTATTATATTCGCTTGTTATCTTTGCTACCTCATCTTCTGTTATATACTCATACACAGGTAATACTACAGAAAAACCATCTTGATAAAACTCTTCATCTCTTAAATATATAAAGCTACCTTCTATATAATCTCTAGATATTACTCCTTCTTCTGTTTCTTGTATAACAAATTCTTCATCTGCATAATATTCTGGTGATACATAGTATAGATCTAAGTATTCTCCTTCTGCCTCTTTATTTTCAACTCTATGTGTTACATATCCACTTTTTTCTTCTAAATTATAAAATTTATCAGCTAATTCAAAATCTATTTCTTCTGAAAGCTTATTAGCTGCCACAATTTGATCACACTGTATCTTTATATCATACATCATACCAACTTTGGTCAATCTTTCATTTTCTAAAAAGCTTAGTTTAGCAGATAAATCATTTATAAAATTTGCATCTGTTTCCTCTATCCACATTTCTTTGTTATAATCATACCCTAAGCTCTTTAAATATTTTTTAAAACTTTCTTTTGCAGTTTTTTCAAAGTATGGTATTTGGTCATTTTCTATCTTATCTAAAATTTTTATTATTTTAGTTGTTTTCATACTGTCTAATGCTTTATCAATATCACCATTACTTATAGTAACCATATTGTATGTAATTACTGCTCCACACATTAAAACAATAGTACCTGCAATAATTTTACCTTTTTTATTTTTAGCTTTTGTTTCTGGCTTTTTTGTATCTTCTATAACCTCATCTGCTACTAAATCTTCTTTATTATCATTTTCAACTTTATCTACCTCTGTTAAGCTTTTACTTTCTTCAGCTTTACTTTCTTCTATTAAATTATTATTTCGAGATTCTCCATTTTGAATTTCTCCACAAAATGAACAAAATTTACTATTTTCACTTATTTCTTGACTACATTTTTTGCAATTCATATTAAAATCCCTCTTTCATAATTATTTTATAACTAAATTATACCAATTTATGTAGTACAAAAAATGTCCTAGTAAAAATTTTTATATAAAAATAAACCCATAATTTATTTATGAGCTATTTATATATTTATGAATAAATTAAATTTCTATGACTATATATCTAAATAATAAGACTGTATAATATTTAGGTCTTTCATAACAAAACCTACTATGATTTTATTTTGGGTTAGCAGACCAATTCTATTCTATCATAGGAGGTTTTTACTTTTTTACAAGAATTTTTATCTACCACAAGCATAGCTGGTGGTTTATATATAACCTATTCGGCGACAACTAAAATAAACCCTATTAATAAAAATTAATAAGGTTTATTTTTATATTAACAAACTTTTTTAAGTATTAACAATTTTTGTCCTGGATAAATCAAATCTGAATTTTCAATGTCATTAATTTTTACTATATCATCTACTGTTGTGTTAAACTTTTTAGCTAAACACCAAAGTGTATCACCAGGTTGAACTACATATGATGCTGTCAAGACAGGACATAAAATTTTTAATTTTTATTTATAAAATAAAAATTAAAGTTTAAATTTCCATAAAATTTCCATTTTATTATCCTCAAAAATATATATTTTATTTATTAAATAATCTACTATTTCTTTTGTTAAATTGTTTATTTTTAAGTAATCTTTGATTTGTTTTATCTCATCAAAAAAAGTATTTTCATTAGTATATTGAGGTAATAGTAACTTTAATTCTTCTTCTTTTTCTTGTAAAACTTTTTTCTTTTGTATGTACTCTTCTTTAGTTAAATCTTCATTTAGATATAGTTCATAAATTAAGATTTTTTTTTCATCAATTTTATTTAACTCATAGTTAGTATTGGCTATTCTATCTGAAATAGAATTTTCATTTTTTTCTTTATTTAAAAAGTTATTTATAAATACATTTATTATTTGTAAAATTGTATTTTCTAATTCTTTAAAATTAATACTATTATCTTTACATTTCATACTATTATCATATTTATAAGAATTACATACATAACTTTTACCAGATTTTAATAAACTATATTGGCAATATCCACATTTTAATTTATTAGAAAATATACTTTTACTTTTTTCTATATTTCTATAATTTATATTCTTTTGTAACTTTAAAAAGTCATCTTTCTTTATTATAGGTTGATGCGTATTTTCACATACACATTTTTTACCTTTATCATTATATACTATATTACCAATATAAACTTCATTAATTAATATTGTTCTAACTTGACTTGTAAACCATATTGTTTTTTTATCATCACTTGATTTACTACTTCTTAAGCCATTTTTACTTAAAAAATATTCTTTTGTAGGTATTTCATTTTCATTTAAGTATTTTGCAATTTCTTTATTAGACTTACCCTTTAATGCTAAATCAAATATTGTTTTTACGATAGGAGCTGTTTCACCGTCTATTTCTAGTTTACCTTTTTCCTTATTTGATTTTTTATAACCAAAAGGTGCAACTATCCCTTGATAAAATCCTTTTTTAGCTCTTTCAAGTTTACCACTTTTAATTTTTTTAGATAAGTCTTTTGAATAATAATCATATATTAAATTTTTAAAATTAACATCTAAATCACTTAACCCATATTTGTTGTTATCGCTATCATAATTATCATTAATTGCTATAAATCTTATATTGAAAAATGGAAATATATTTTCTAAATAATTGCTAACTTCAATATAATTTCTTCCAAACCTAGATAAATCTTTTACTATTATACAATTTATTTTATTAAGTTTTATATCATCTAATAAACTTTTAATACTAGGTCTATTAAAGTTCGTACCAGAATATCCATCATCAACATATTCAAAACAATCACTATTTTTTAATTCTTGAAAACTACTTATAAAATCATAAATCAAAAGCCTTTGATTTTTTATGCTATCACTTTCTTGATTTTTATTCTCATCTTCATTTGAAATTCTTAAATAAATTCCTACTTTATAGCTTGTACTCATTTTAATTCCTCCAAACTATAAATATAATTATTTAAAATATCAAATTCTTTTTTAAATTTAAAATGTATCTCTATTCTTTTGTTAGGATATACTTTTATTTCTTTTATTAAAGCTAAAATCATTTCTTTTGTTATTTTATCATTGTTTTCAAAATTTAAAAATGATTTTAAAAATGGATTTTCTAAAGTTTTATTTTTTTCACATTTTATATCCTTTTTTAAATTTTTAATTTCATCTTTAATATTTTTTTCTTGCTCTTTATACTTATTTTTAATAAATATGTAGTCTTGCTCTGATAAAAAGTTTTCTAGATATTCTGTATATATATCCTCATACTTACTTTCCAATTTGTTTAATTCTATTTTTTTGTTGTCTAATTGTGTTTGAAGTTTATCCATATTATTAAACAAACTATTAGAATTATTAGAAATTATCTCATTAAAATCTTTAGCTATCATTATTTGAGTTTTAATTGTTTTTAATATAACATCTAATAACTCATCTTCTCTAATACTTGTAAAGCTACATCTTTCTTTACTAATATTTCTTGTATTACAAGTAAAACTTATTCTTATATTACAATCTTTAGTCTTGTTTTGTTTAAATTTTTCTATTCTTATAAGATTTTTACCACAACTCCCACATTTTAATATACCTTTTAATCTATCATCTTTAGTATGTAATTCTTTAAACTTATCTTTATTTAAGTTATATTTTTCGCTAGCTTTTAAATTTATCTCTTGTACTTTATAAAATGTTTCCTTATCTATTATAGGTTGATGGTGATTTTCCATTTTTATTATTTTTTTATCATTATTTAACTGCGTATTTATTTTACTTCTACTAAACTTACCTTGTATTGTAGTTCCTATATAAAACTCATTGGATAATATATCCCTTATACCCCCTGATTTCCATAAACCTGTTTTTTTATTATTTTCTTTTAATAACCCTAAATTTACTAAACGTTTATAAGGAGAAGGAACATCTTTTTCATTTAATATATCTGCTATACTTTTATAAGAATAATTTTCTAATCTAAGATTAAAAATGTCTACAACAACATCTTTAACTTCCTCATCTATTATAACATTTCCTTTATTGTCATTATCCTTTAAATAACCGTAAGGGGGTATTGTACACATATATTGTCCATTTTCTTTTTTCTTTCTTAAAACACTTGAAACTTTTTTAGATATATCTTTAGCATAAGTTTCATTCACAATATTTTTAAGTTGCATAGACAAAATATTATTAGATGATATTTTAAAGCTATCATAATTATCATTAATTGCTATAAATCTAATATTCATAAATGGAAATACGTTTTCTATGTAGTTACTACATTCTTTATAATCTCTACCAAACCTAGATAAATCTTTTACTACAATACAATTTATAATTCCTTTTTTTACATCTTTTAAAAGATTTTCAAACCCTTCTCTATTAAAATTTGTACCTGTTTTATTTGTATCCTCATATATCTTTACTAAAGTTAATTCTGTATTTTTTTCAATATAATTTAAAACTACCTTTTTTTGATTTTCGATAGTATCATTATCTTCTTCACTATTAAACACAGATAAACGAACATACACACCAACATTAAATCTATCTTTTAAATTATTATCTAAAGGTTGATTTATTCGACTTTTTCTAGCCATATTAAATAACCTCCTTTGATAGATTTATGTTTTTAATAAAGTTTGTAACTTGATTATAAGGTTCTTGAAATTTAAACTTTATTTCTATCTTGCAATCTTCATATACATAGATTTTTTCTATTAAAGATATAATAATTTTTCTATCTAATTTTTCTATATTTTGGTATTTTTTAAAATATTCTATAAAATTTTGTTCTTTTCCATCATCTTTTAATAATTTTGTAATTTCTTTTTCAGAATTATTTATTCTTTCTTTTACCATTTCTATCTTTTCATCATTTTTTTTAGAAAATAGTTGATATTCTAATTTATCAAGCAATCCATTTTTATAATCTTCATAAATTTTAAATTTTTGTTCTTCTAATTTTTTTAGCTCATTTTTATTGTTTTCATTATTTATATTTATTTTTTCAATTTCTTTTTCTATGTAAGAAACATTTTTTATATATTTTAAAACTTGTTCTAAATTAACTATATTTTTTATATGACTTTTTATAATTTTAAAAATCAATTCTTCTATAACTTTATCTCTAATAGAATGTTTTGTACATCCAGTTTTCTTAACTGCTCCTGAACACACATAATAAATATATCTTTTTTCTTTCGTACCATAATTTTTTCTAATTAAACTTCGCCCACAATCACCACAATATAAAATACCAGAAAATAAAGATAATTTTTCATTATTAGATGCTATTCTTGTATCAGAAAGCATTAATTTTTGAACTGTATCAAATGTATCCTTATCTATTATTGGTTGATGACTATTATTGCAAATAATCCATTTATCTTTTTTATTTTCAATTTTATTTTTTATTTTATGATTTAAAGTTGTAAATTTACTCTGTTCTAATACCCCTATATAAACAGGATTTTTCAAAATTCTTATTATGGTATTGTGATTCCATTTTGCTTTTGAGCTTGTTTTAAAACTTGTACTAAATTTTAGTCCCATATGTTTCTTGTATTCCATAGGACATAAAATACCTTCTTCGTTTAATTTATTTGCAATTTTACTATGAGTAAACCCCTCTAATTTTAATTTAAAAATTTCTTTTATTATTTTAGAAGCATATTCATCTACAATTAATTTATTTTTGTTTTTAGGGTCTTTTAAATATCCATATGTAGCAAAAGAGCCTATAAAATCTCCGTTCTTCTTTTTACTATCTAATTGAGTCCTTATTTTTATTGATATATCTCTTAAATAAGCATCATTTATAAGATTTTTAAATGGCACTATTATATCATTAGAATTATTAACATTTAAACTATCATAGTTATCGTTAATAGCTATAAATCTTATGCCCATAAAAGGAAATATCTCTTCTATATACTTTCCAACTTCAATAAAATTACGCCCAAATCTTGAAAAGTCTTTTACTATTATGCAATCTACTTCCTTATTTTTTATTTCTTCCATTAATTCTTTAAAAGCAGGTCTATCAAAATTACTTCCACTATATCCATCATCTATTTTAATAGAAACAAGCTCTAAATCTTCTCTTTCATTAATAAAAGTATTTATCATTTGTTTTTGATTTAAAATACTTTCACTTTCATTTCTACTTTTATTTATATCTTCTTTTGATAATCGTAAGTACATTGCAACTTTGTATTTTTTCATATTATACACTCCTAATTGATTTATTTTATCAAAAATCAACTAGAATTTTCATACGTCTTATTTTGATAAAGTATATCATAAATATTTTCATATGTCTAGTTAATTTTATGCGTTATCTGCTAACCCTTGCATACATCTTTCTATTGTTAATGAGTTTTCATCTTCTTCAAAAATTTGTTTAACAATAAAATTTCCTACTTTAATAAAAAATGGATTTTTTACTTGTTCTATATATTGTTCCAACTTTTCTTCATAACTTAAATCGGTATCTATATTTATACTTTCTATATCAACTAAATTTTCTATATTAACCGTTTTTATATCAATTTTTTTTAATTCTTCAAAATTAATTTTTTTGTTACACATAAGTATCTCCTATCAAAATATATTTTATATAAATTTTATATTTACATTTTATTAAGCTTGTTTAAAAAAAATTACTATTAAGTAACACAATCAAAGAAATAGGCTTACTATTTTTTTATAATAACCTATTAAGCCTATTCCTCCTGTTCTATTACTTAATATTGCAATTAAGTTGTACCTGTTTTCGAATACAAAGTATTCAAAAAATTGTTTATATTTAAAATATAACAAACGGTCTATTGATTAGATAGACAACCATAACCATTTCAGGCTTCCCCCTAAACGACGGACTACACTCCTTACGATGAGTTGGGACTATGTAGAAGTATCATTATATTAAATAAATATCCTGGCAATTAGTTTATCTCTAACATTTTTGATTATGCTATAATCAAAAATTGTTAAAACCTTATTATTACAAACATTTATCGTCAAGCGTGTTTTAATATGTTGCTCCATTTATTTAATTTTGTATTTGCTATATGGTAATATTTAATTTTCAATGTTCAAATGAAAAGGATAAATATCCCCTCAATATCTATCCAATGAAATGCCACTTTGGGCAATAAATTTTTCAACAAAATTTATTTTTTATTTATATGAAATATATACAATTTACACAATTAACTATTTTATTAAAACTTTTTTAAGTTTATCTAATATTTTATTCTTTATGTATTTTACTTTATCTCTTTTGTAATTTAACTCTTTAGCTAATTGCCTCTCTGTTTTTCTATTAAAAAATAATTCTTTAATTATTTTATGTTCTTCATCTGTTAATTTAGATAACGCATTGTGTATAATATCTATCTGTTCTTTAAGCAATACATCTTGTTCTAAATTATAGCTATGTTTCATTTCTATTCCTTCTTGTTCTAGTTTTTGAATAGATACTTCCAAGCTATCTTTAAAGATTACTTTTTCTCCTTCTATAATGATTTTCCCTGTTTTCTTCTCATACATAAAATACTCTTCATATCTTCTGCTTCTGTGATACACCTTATAAACTTCTTCGCTTACTTCAAATTTTTTTCCGTTTAAAAATATGTATTTTTTATCGCTCATTTTAATTTCTCCTGTTCTTTAAATAAATTTTTGTTTGAAATCTAAGTAAAGAACAGGTGGTGGCCTCGGTTTCAATACTATTTGTAAGTATTTGAAACATAAAAAAAGGCAATCAGTTATATATATACTGATTGCACTATTAAATATACAATATGTACTATTTATATTATAATGTTTTTTTATTTTAAAATAGTATATCCTTTCCACATAGATTTCTCCTTATAATACATATTATATATATATTATAAACTATACTTGTATAATTTTAATCACACTATTAAAATTGTAATTTTATGCTAATAAAAAATATATGCACATATTTAAATATGATATTTTCATTTGTAAGTTAAGTTTAGTGTCATCAAATGTAACTATTTCTAAATCAACAGTTTTCATAACTGCATTATTTTTAATATGATTTTTATCTGCACAATAGCAAGTATCAGAGAAATGTTTTAATATTTCATCAAAATCTTTTATAGATATTTGTTTTGCATATTCTAAAGTAGACATACAATTTAAACAAGCAGCTATATATAAATTTTTAATATTACTATCTCCCGAATGTTTAAATCTTTTAAATCTAAGCCCACTTAATCCAGAATGTGATTTGCTACCACATATAGGGCAAGTATATCCATAACCCTCCATAACTTTATCACTATTTTTTATTTTAAGAGGTTGGCATAAATCCTTTAAGATTTCTTTGTCCCATATACTATTAATATTTATATTTTTCAAATTATCTAAATGTTCTTTAAAAAATATCCCATCACAATAGATAAAATCACCTTTAAAATTTATACTATCAGGAATTTTACATTCCGTTTGATTTTCACCAAAAAAATCTTTTATTTCTCTTTTTTGAACAATAGAAACTCTTATATTATTTATTTTTAAAATCTCTATTAATATTTCTGAATTTTTTAAATTTGATTTTATCAAATATTTCATATTATCCGTATGATTATTTTCATCTAACTCTATAATATTTTCTACAATTTCTTCATTTGTAAAAACTGCAAATTTAGCAAATTGTTCTCTTATAGGATAGTTTTTAATATCTTGTATACCTAAATAATCCAAAAACTTATCTATTTCATTGTTTTTATTATATTCAGTATTTATTTCACAATCTGATAATACTTTACAATTTTTTAATATATACACCTCATTAATCAAATAAAAAATATCATCTTTGCTAAATTGTGTATATTCTTTAATATTATATATATCTTTTCTAAATAATAATATTTTATTTGTAAAATATTCTAATATATTTTTTATAAAACTTATTTTTTTTAAATTATCATCTGATATATTATTTAAATTTTCTTGTAATTTTTCTAAGCAATATTTACCTAACGAACAAAATTCTAGTTTGTTTTTTTCAGTGAGACAATAATTTATATTTATATCATCACAAATTGTTTTTGAATATTTATCTATATCATTATCTATAAACTCTATACCTATTTTTATACCCAAAAATATTAAATATTTTATATAAGCTGTTAAATTTTCTGAACAATTAATATTATATTTTTCTATACTGGTATTATGTAGTTTTAGCATATACTCTTTATTTATTTTATTTTGAGACATTATTTGTTCAAATTCATTTGAATTTATTACATTTAAATCAAAAGTGTAATTTCTTAGTATGTTTTTAATTTTATTTCTTGCATTTTCACAATTATTATCTTGATAAAAGCCATTATAGCAATTTGGGTCTTCTTTATAAAATTTTATAGTATTTTCAACAAATTGTTTAATATCATCTAGTTCAAGTTCATCTTTTAAATTTTTTATATTATTTTTTAAATATTCTAATAAATTAAATTTTTCTGCAAAGTTTAAAGTTTCTATAAGCTTTTTAATATTAGGGAAATATTCTTCAAATACAAACATTGCATTTTCACTATTTTCTATTTCGCTATTACCAGCATGTAAAAATAATACTTTATCTAAGTCATCTATATTTGATTTACTTAGTATTTCAAAACCATACTCATTATTTGTTTCAACAGGAATAAATAATGTGCATTGTGCCAAAAGATGATAAGATTCTTTATCTTTTTGATTTGTAATCTTATTATAATCTTCTGTTAATAACTTATAAATTAAATTTATTGTGTTATATGTATCTTTAAAATGTTTATCTATATCTATATCTATATTTTCTTTTAAATTTTCTGCTTCTTCTACTTTTTTGCTCCAATAATTTACAACAGAATTAAAATCAGTAAAAACTATATCTATAACATTTTTTTTATTTTTATTATTTGATCCACTAAAACTATTTAAAAATTCATTCCATTCATAAGTAGTAGCATATTGTTTTAAATTTTCTTCTCCAATAAAATCATATATTTGTCCTAATACTGGTAAATGAACTTCATCTATAAAACATATCTCATTTATCTTTACAAATTTTTTTTCATAATTTAAAAATAATCTTAAATTTTCTTTTTGTATATTATCAAAAAAAGTTTCATATGCCTTTGTGTATGTATTTGCATTGTCTTTACAATATAATTTGTTTTTAGGTATGTATTCATAAAAGAAATCTCTAAAAGTTTGTAATATTTCTATTTCGTTTACATTCTGTTCAATAAAATCAATCGATTTTTTATATGCATTTGTTAAAAATTCACCTAGTCTATTTTCTATTTTTTGATTCCATAAAGAGCCGTCTACAAAATCTTCTTTTGTTATATTACCCCTACTCGCAGTAAGATGTACATCCAAATTTAAAAATATAGGAAAGTTTATTTGTATATTTGTTGGTAAATATGAATAAACTTTACCATTTTTATTATCATAATTTTGAATGTTCAAAGGGAAACATATTTCCATAGGACGATTTAATGTAAACTGTTCATTATTGATCTCATTTTCTAAATATTTCCATCTAGATATTATTTCTTGTTTAGAAAATTCCATATTTTGTTTATATTTTATGTATTTATTTTCTCCAATACTAATTAAATAAAAATCATCTGCTAGTTTTTCTCTTTCTATATTTATAACATTACCATTGTAATTTATTTTTTTAAAATTTTTAATAAATAAAAATGGGCTATCTATACCTTTATGTAAAATATTCTCGTCTAACCAGTTTTTTATCCTATCTATATTTTCTTTATTTGATTTATATTCTTCTTTTAATATTAATGTAAGCCTTGTTTTGTTATTTTTATCTAAAGTTATATTTTTAGGTTCTAGTATACTTTTAAGGTTATTTTCTTCGCAAACAATATCAAAACCAAAATATTTACTTTGTATTTTTACTTGTTCTACAACAGAAAATATAGATTTAAAACCGATCCCTTTTTCACCTATATCTGATTCATCAGCACTTTTTGACAAATCAACTTTTTTACTACTATTACCAACAGATGTTATTGCAAATAAATCTAAAAAGTTAAACCCTCTTTCATCATACTCAAAAATCAGATCACTATCTTTGGTAAATTCAATAGTTAGTGTATGCTCTTGTCCACCTTTACAAGCATCATCAGCATTTTGTATTATTTCTAAAAAGAAATGTAACGAATCTTTGTAAATATCTTTTATAAACATATTTAAGGTATTGCTCGTTCTTTTTTCTGGGTCATTAAGATTACAAATAACTTTATAACGCTTTATAGCTAATAATATATTTTTTATATTATCTTCTGATAAGTCGTTCATATTTATTTTTTTTAGCGACTCTACAACATCGTCTAATTCAATATTATCATTAAAATTTATAGATAACTCATTTTCTAAACATTTAGCTAATTCTTCCAAACCTATGTTGTAAGATATACTTTTTAATTCTTTTTCATCTATTTGTATATTTAATTTATTTTCCATAATTTAAATCTCCTTAGTTATTGTATATTAAATGGCTATTTATTGTAGCTCCGTTGAAAATATTTTTTAATTTTTCTTTGTCATTTTTATTTATTTTTATTACTATTTCGTCTTCTGTTATATTTTCAATAGCTATATTTTCATCATTTAACATATTTTTTAAATAATCATTTACATTAATATCATTTATATTAATAGTAGAATATTTGTTAAATAAATTTTCTATTTCACATTTTCGTTTTTTTGCAGTTTCTTTGTCGCTAATGTAAGTAGACTCACCTATATTATCTATAATATTATAATAAATACCTGTTTCTTCATTTATTTTATGTAATTTTTGTAATAACACTGTATAAATACTATCATTGTATTTACATTTTAGATTTTGTAATGTATCTGTTAATATTGCTTCTACTATTTCGTTATATTCAGGGTCAATATTTTCAGTATAAAAATTATAAATATATTTTTTATTAGTTTTTACTTCGAACCTATCTACTCTACCCTTTCTTTGTGCCAATTGTACTGGATTATATGTTAAATCATAATTTATTATAGTATTACAAAAATCCATATCTTGTCCTTCACAAGCAACATTAGTTATTATAAGTACATCTTTACCCGAGTTTTCATCTTTAAATTGATTAAATTTTTTCCATTTTTCATCAGCATCTACTAAACCATTTATAACAATAGAATTTTCTATATTTTCATTTAAATAATTAGCTGTTTCGTTAAAATTTGTAAATACAACAACCTTCTTGTAAAACTTATAGTCATCTTGTCCACTTTCATATATAGACTTATTGTTTTGTATAATCTCTTTTAGTTTGTATAATTTTTCGTCATCTTGTTGATTTAAAGTATCAGCTAAATCTTTTAAATTAACTATTTTTTGCTTTATATTTTTTATATGTTCATTTATTGATATTAACTCATTTTCATTTTGAAATATCTCATCTTCTTCAAATATGTCAAAAATTTCATCATCGTTATCAACAGAATCAAAAAACAACTGTTCTATTTTTTCATCTTCAAAAGAATATAAGTTATCTATATATTTTTTTGCACATTGTAATGAGCTATTTATCATATTCAAACCTGCAAATTTTAAAATAGTGTTTTTGTTTACAAAAATATCATTAGATATATCTATATACTTGTCTAATAATATATTTTTAGTTTTTATATTTGTTATTTCAAAATCTACTGTTTTATCTCTCATATCATCTTTAAGAGTTTTACAAAAATAACTATTTTCTTTAAATTCAAATGTGCCATCATATTCATTTAAAAGCAGTTTTGTTTGTTTTAGTTTATCTTCATCTTTCCCTGCTAAAGGTGTTGCAGATATTAATACAGTATATTGTAAATTTTGATTTTCTCTAATGCTATTTATTTTTTCAAATCTTATTCCATTAGCATTATGGGCTTCATCTATAATCAACATTTTTAGGTTGTTTAAATTTTTTATTTCATCTTTATTTTTTGATATAGAATCAAAAGAAATTATACATAATCCAGACAGCTCTTTAATATTTTTAATAATTTTATTAGCAAGTCCAAAGTTGTTATATAAAACTTCTTGCCATTTCTTACAAAGCATATTAGGACAAATTATTAAAATATCATCAGCAAAATTAAGTTTTTTAGAATATAACAGTTCACTTATAATAATACCTGTTTCAAAAGTTTTACCCGCTCCTACTTCGTCTGCTATATAAACACATTTCTTATCATTAGAAATAAGCTTTAGATATGGTTTATATTGAAAAATATTAAATTTAATCATATTGTTAAATAATGAAACAAACCCATTTTGTTTTGGTGTAATATTTATAATATTATTTACATTTTTATCATAAATATTTTTTTCATCTTTTGTTAATAAATAATTTTCTATTCTTTCTGTATATTTTGTCATATTAAATCTCCTTTATATTAACTTCCTGACAATTATCTTCGCCAAATAATTCTTTAGCATTTTCTAAAATATTTTCACTTAAACTTTTTTTACCCTTTTCTATATTCATATATATAACAAGATTTTCTTTGGCTCTTGTGCAACAAACATAAAATAATTTTCGTGTTCTATCTATAACAGTATTTGATTTAGTTACCTTTTCATTAAATAAACTATCAAAATTATACTTAGTCCATTTACCTTCATCTAGCACAATTAAAACATTATTAAATTCTTCACCTTTTATTTTATGTTGCGTAGAAAAAGGTGTAAAGCCTGATACATAATCATATAAACTTACAACTTCCGAATAAGGCACATTTTTAATCAATTCATATAAATACCAGTTTTTATCTAAAAAATTATTTAGCTTATCATCTTTTTTTAATAATTTCTCTTTGTCTGCAAACTCTATTATGTCAGCTATTGTTTTGTTATCATAATCTTTTATATAGTCTATTTTTTCTTTTAATGTTTTTTTATCTTCTAATGTTCCTAAATTAAAGCTTATTTTTCTAATAACTTCATTATATTGTTTATTTTCATAATCTTTAATTAATGTTTGTATTTGCATAAGATGTTCTATAAGAGCATCTCTTTTACTGTTAGTTGAACTATTTTCATTAGGTATAGATATTAATTGCTCTTTTTCTATGTATATATTAGATATATCTTTACATAATCTATTTTTAACTATTTCATATGCCTCTGAAAATAAATCGGTATTTCTCGCTATAATTTTTTGTAATTTTTCTTGTAAATTATTCTCTTCAATGACTTTTTCAACAGTTTTATCTTGTTGAAATCTTTCAATATCTTCTTTTAAACTTTGTATAAAACTATTATCATAAATATTATACATTTTAGTAAAATTATTTTGATTAGCTATTAATCTATGTGTCAACATAAGTTGTTTTGTTTCTTTTCCATTATCAAAATTCCAACCTTTAAAATATTTTGAACTTTTTAATTTGTCTAAACATATATCTTCATAGCTATATAAAAACTTAATACTACCTTTTTTTACTTGTCCATTTTCCATATTAGGTGCATTAATATCATTTGATGGTTCTTGTTTTAACCCATCAGTTCTTATTTTATTAGCTAAATTTATTACTAATTGTGGATTTCTTCTGTTTTGCTCTTTCTTTACTTCATAAACTAACCCTTTGTCTATATAGCTTTTTAAATCTCCCACACCATCATCATATATAGCCTGCATAGAATCACCAAAAAATCCTATAATAGACTTTCTATTTAAATCTTTAAAATAATCCAAAAAAATTTCAACTACTTTAGGTGATGTATCTTGATATTCATCAATAAATATATAATCAAAAGAAGTATTTAAAATTTGTTTTAATTTTTGATATTTTTTAAACATTTGATTGGCTAATACAATGACTTCATCGTGAGAGATAATGCCATCTTTAATGCTTAAATACTCTTTATACTCTATACCCTTTTTTATATCATCAGGTATATTGTCAAAATTTTTTATAAATAATTCACCATTTTTTTCATTTATATTTTTAAAGATTTTATTGCCTTTATCTTTACCTTTATCTAATTCTATACTTTCTTTTAAGACTTGTTTTAGCTCTTTTTTAAATGGTTTAATCATCTCCCATAAAAAATCGTGTATTGTTTTTACCATTAGATTTTTATTTTCTACACGACTTTTAATTTCATCAACTGCTGCGTTAGTATATGTTATACAAGCTATATTTGCTGTTGGGTTATTATTAAAAATAGTGTTTATTATAGATACTAAAGAAAATGTTTTTCCACTTCCAGCTCCACCGCTTAAAACAAAATTTTGTTTTGCCTTTATATGCTCAAAAACTTTTATAACCTCTGGCTCTAATCCTGTTGTATCCATTCTAACCCCTCCTTAATATATGCTGGTATATCCCAGTTAGAAAAATCTCCTTTACTATTAATCAATATATCCATTGCAAAAGATGGCTTTTTATCAATACACTTTTCTGCTAAGTCGTAACTATCTTTTGATAATACCATAAAATTTTCAACGCATTTTAAAGATAAAAATCTTTTTTGTATATTTTTGACATAATTTTTCTTATCTAATTTTAAATAATTTATGCATCTATATTGTTTAAATTTATACAATTGTGGAATTATTTTTCTTGTCTTTATATATTCATTTCTAAATTTAATAATTTTTTTTGCAATATTAAGATTTTTAATACCTGTAATAAAATCAATGTTAATATTTATAAAGGCATCTTCAAAACTTCGTGCATTATACCCATTTTCTTCTGTTTGATATACAACACATATTTTGCCATCTTCATCTTTTATAAAACTTTCTGTTTCTGTATCTATGCGAAATATTTTGTCTTTTATTTCTAAGCTTTGTAATATTTCTTTTTCATTTTTTGAATTATTTTCTTTTATTTGCTCTTTAAAAAATTTTCTTAAATTATTACCTATATGTGTAGCTTCACAAACCCTACATTTTACTCCTTTAGTTTTATCTTCACTGTTTTCATTTTTCTTTATATTTCCATTTTTATTAATTTTTGGGTCTTTCTTATAAGTATCAAAATCAGTAATTATTAATGTTTTTATACCTATAAAATTTAAAAAATTAGCATATTTTTGAGCATAATTACCAACTGTAATAATTGATATATTTTGAGATAGCATCGGTAGTACATTTTTACCTAAATTTTCATTTTCTTTATCAATTTTTTTCATCATAGCAGGTAATAAAATTCTTTCAGTTTCTCCTTCAATTAATATTACTTTATCTGCAAAAAATATTTCTGCCATACCTAAATTTAAATTTTGTTTCAGAAATTTAAAATATGATGGTCGTTGTTCTTTTTCATTTTTATTGGATTTTTCATTTACATCCTTAATTAATTCTTTTGTTTCTTTCCTTTTTTTATGTTCATAAGAAATTTCTAAGTTTTTTAGACTTTTTACTTCAATTTTGTTATTTTGTTTTAGTAAATATTTTATATTATCAAAATTACATTCTGAAACTATATGTGATGAATGTGTTGTCATTAAAGTTTGTAAATTTATACTATATTCTGTTTCACCCTTTTTAAATTTTTTACCTTCTTCTAAAATATCTTTAATATTTTTTATAAATATGTATTGCATTTGAGGGTGAGTGTGTGCTTCTGGTTCTTCTATAAATAATAAATTTATATCGGCAGGGGCTTCATCTCGTTTTATATCTTTTCTAAAATCACTTAATAAAGTTTCTATCTTTATTATTATACTTATCAAATTAAGATAACCCAATCCATTATAATGTTCTGGTAAGTTATTTTCTTGATTTGTATCATCACTGTACACAACAGTAGTATTGCTATTTAGTAAATTTTCGCTCTCAATATTAGACATTATATTTAAAAATGTTTCATTTTGGTTTCTGCCACCAAATTTTGAAATTTTATTAATTAATGGCTCAAATATATCTTTATACACCTTTGTTAGCATATCATCTGTTTCATCAATATTATTTTCTAATGTGTTTAAATGTGATTTTGTATTATCATTTTTATTTAACTTTTTATAGTATTCATTTGTTAAAGATGACAACTGCTTTTTATTAATATTAGAAACATCTCTTTTGGCATCTATATATCTAAAGTTAATTATTTTATTTATGTTTTCTATTTTTTTAGATACTTCTTTAACTGGTTCGCCCTTATTATTAGCTAAAATAGCACTTTGTTTAAACTCAAAATAATTTGCATATCGTTTTGTTATAAATTTTAAGAAAAGTTTTTTATTATTATCTTTATTATCTTTATTATCTTTATTTTCTTTATTATCTTTATTTATTTGTTTCTCAATTTTATATTCATTAAAATCCTTTTTTAAAATGTTAAATTGATTTTCGCTAATAGTATATTCAAATTTAATAATAGCAGTTTTAATTTGATCATCTAAATCAAGTATAACTTCTTTTAAATTATTTAAATTATCATTTTCATCATACTCAATATACATATACATTATAATGCCATTATCTTCATTGTCCTCCTTATCTAATTTTAAATCTTTTTCATTAATTACATATTCAGAAAGCTTTTTTTGAAAACTTATACTAAAATCAAAATATTCAAATTGCTTTTCTTTTTTATCATATGCTATACATTTTTTTAATATTGACAATATGGAAGTCTTTCCGCAATTATTTTTACCTATAATGATAGATAGGTCATCTTCAAAATCTATCGTAATATTTTGTAGTAACCTAAAATTCTTTATTTCTAACTTAGATACTTTCATAATCTTGTCCTTTCATACTAAAATTATACTTTTATATGCAAAATATAACATCTAGTTCTAAAATTGTCAATATTTGTATTATAAATAATCATATAAAAAGACAAATTGATAAAAATCAATTTGTCTTTTTATATGATTATTTCACAACTATATTTTTTGTTTTTTCTTCTATAAAATTACATAATTCATATGAAATTAAATTATCTTTTGTTAAAAAAATATTCATTATTTTTTTTATATCCACAAGAATTGTAATTATATATTCAAATAAATATTCTGGCTTGTTATTCTCTTCTAGTGCATATCCTATATACTCAAATAATTCTGAATTTAAATTTCCAGGGATAATAAAAATATTATAAATATTTTTATTATCAAATTTATTTTTTATATATTTTCCGTAACTTATTTGTTTTATTATGTCTGATGAATTAGGTAAATTATTAACATTTTTCGTTATTCCATATTTATAATATTTAGAATCTAATATATAAATACTATTATTTTTTATCATAATAGTATCGGGATATAAATAATTATTCTCAAATTTATGATGTGTTTTTTCAATATACCACTGAGTCTTAGGTAAATATTCTTTTTTATTTTCTATTCCAAAAATATTATTTATCATAAATTCCCAAATATATTCAAATTTATTAACTCCAATAAAAATATCTCTATTTTCAAAATTACTAGAATAATACTCTAAAATATTTAACATAGCATTCAAAATTTTAAGTTTTATATCATTGAATGTACTTTCTTTTTCTAACAATATAATTTTTTTGAACATCGTATAATTATATGATATAAATGGTTTATCTGGTAAATTTTCAGTAAATAACCAACCCAATTTCAAAAAACTTTCATACACTATCCATTTATGTACTTCAGTTATTTTATTATCTTTTGAATTAATAGTATTATTACATATATATTTTAAATAATATAGTTCATCATTTTCTATGTATGGCTTAATTTTTTTTATTGTATTTTTCCAGTTTATTTTACCAGCATCAGTTTTATTATCAATATTTATTTTTTTATTATAATACCCATTATTTAAAAAATCCTCAATTATAAGCAAATATTCATTTAAAGGAAATTCATTATAATCTTGTTCTAAATCATTTAAAATATTATCATAATTTTTACCTTTAAGTTTTTTATATTTATTAATAACTTTAATTAATAAAATTATGTCTTTACGAATTTTATATTTATTTTGATTAAATTCATATCCTAATGGAAAATTTATTTTTAATTTATTATTTTCTATTCTAATACCTACAAAATCATTGCTATTGTTAGTACATATATCATATAACATATAATCTTTATTCATTTGTTGTTTCCTCAATAAATGATATTTTAAATACATTATTAAAACGATCATTTCCAGTATAAACATTAAAATTGTTTATAATTTCATCTAAACATCTATTTTTATTATTCAAATTAAATATTTCTTCTCGATTATATTTAAATACATCATCCCATAAATACTTTATTACTTTGTTTGAAAATTTTTCACAATTTTTCAAATCGTATTCTTTAATAAAGTATGCACCTATTCTTTTATCTTGGTTATTTATAATACTATCATTTAGTTCTAAAATTTTATCATTTATAGTTAAAGCAAATTCAGCCCAAGTAATATTAGTGTCTAATATCATTGTGTTAGCATATTTAGAATTTAAAATATCATTAGGTATATGTTTCATTTCCCATCTTCTCTGAAAAGCAGTATCTAGTGTAAAAACATTTTGATCAGAGGTATTCATCGTAGCTAATATAAAAAGATTTTTAGGTATCATTATTTTCTCCTCTTCGCTACCATATATATAATTTGATATATCGTAATTAGTTATGCTGTAAATACTCTGTCCTTCAGAATTTCTATCTAAAAGTTGAAATACTTCTCCAAAAATACTAGGTGCATTCCCCCTATTAATTTCTTCTATAATGAGATAATAGTTATTATTTGAATCTTCTATTGATTTTTTTAAAATTTTACTAAATGGTCCTGGACAAAATTTATATACAAGTTTATTTTCTTCTTCAATTTTTTCTATACAAGGCATTATTTGTCCAATAAAGTCAGAATAAGTGTAATCTGGATAAAAAACAACACGTTCTATAAAAGAGTCATTATCTACAAAATTACTTTGTATATAATAACTTTTACCACAACCTGGTACACCATACAAAATAATGTTTGAAGCTTTATCCAACTTATTAGTTTTATTACTGTAAATACTCTCTGACACTTCTGGGAAATTTCTATTATTTATGTATTCCATAAATTTTTTAAGTACTCTTATTTGTTCATCACTTTGTTGTATATTCGAAAAATCATAATGATAAACTTTATTCAACATTAACGCAGCATAAACTCTTATAGCAAAAAATTTTGATACATTCCCTTTAAATTCTTGAGAATCTAATTTAATATAATTTTTATCATCTTCAATTGTGATTGTTTTTACTTGTTGATTAGAACTATTTTTAGAATTTAATATATCTATTTCTTTTTCCATTTCTTTCAAAGTATTATATTTTAAATTAACATTTAAATTTTCAATTTTTAATAGATCATATACATTAAACCCCATAGTATTTAAGCATTTTACTTGAACAGTTAGTGAATCAACTTCATCGACTTTAATTCTATTTGTTTCTTTTCCACCAGCTATTGAAGATTCATTAAGGTATGAACTTAATATAAATATTTTTTTAATTTTAGGCGAAATCAAAAATTCTATATTGTCATCTATTTTTTGCTTTAACATAGGCAATAATTGTTGATTTATTATAGTATTGCCTTTTTTTGTTGCAATTGCTGAAAATGAAACTGTAACATCATCATATTCTTCAACCCCTTTTATATAACCATTATACATACCGTATTTTCTTTCTTCAGTTACATCATATTTTTCTATATTTAGATTTTCACCTCTATTTATAACCTCTATAACTTTATATAAAAAATCATTTTCGTCTTTATAACCATATAAATTTAATATTTTTTTTGAAAAATCCTCTTTTAACTTCGAATAAAAATCATTTGTTATAAACAATGTTTGCATATATTTACTCCTATAATTAATAATTAATTATCAATACTTCTTTCCTTGTACAATGTTTTATTTCTATTATCTTAAAATTATGAGTTTTTATCCATTCATTTAGCAGATAGTTAACCTTACCTCTATGCTCTATAACATTAGATAATATAAATTTATATCCTAAATTATTTAATTCAGTTAATTTTTCTAGCAATTTAGTTTCTAAGTCCGCACTCCAACCTTTAAATCCTCTTTTTCCATCATTATATGTGGCATTTGTTATAAAATATGGTGGATCAAAGTAAAATACTGTATCTTTATTAAATTCACTGTAATTTATCTCCAAAAAGTCCATACTATACAAAAAATATTTATTAGTTTTAGGTACAAATTTTTTTATTCTTTCAGCAGTTGTTTCATTGTATGAACAATTACCAACAGGTGTGTTGAACTCTAACTTAGAATTAAATCGTAACTGATTTTGAAAACAAAACATTTGCAAAATAAATAATATTAATGGCGATTTATCTTTATTATTATAATAGTTTCTAAATTTTATAAAATTTTCTTTATTTGATTTTTCTAAATTAAAATTTTTTATAATTTCTTCTATTCTTTCAATCAAACTATATTTATCACTATTTAATATCAATTTAAGTATATCTACTACAAAATAATTATAATCATTATAAATAACTTTATCCATAGCAGTAATATTTGCACCTACATTGAATGCTCCTCCCATAACATCAAAAAATGTATCTATATGTTTTGGCAAAACTTTTACTATATCAGAAACTATATTATCTTTACTTCCTGAATAATTTAAAGGAGATTTAATAATATTTAAATCTTTTTTTATATAAATCAATACCTCATTTAGAGTTTTCCCTTTCTTGCTTGAATTTAGATTTTTATATTCTCTATAAGGAATTTCTTTTATTATAACTTCATTATTTATGGAAAATTTTTTTAATAAAAATACTAACTCATCTAAATCTATTATCCCTTGAGAACTATAACTAATTATTATATCTTTAAACTGAGCTTGTCTTATTAAATCTTCAAAAGCAAATAGAGCCTTTTTCTTTTTTGAATAATCTGATTTTTTTGTATTTATGGTTCTTCTTCCAGTTATACCATTTATATCTGGATAATCATATTTAGCTATTGTTTCTAATAAATGATAAGCAGATGAATATTCTGTAATGGTATACGGTGTATCTATATAAAGTATATCCCCTTTAATATTTCTAATAAGTAAATTCGAATCTTGACAATAAACTTTATTGTTTTTCAATTCAGTAACTTTATTTATTTCTAATGGTAAAATCTTTAATTGTTTAAAAGCTCTTTTATCCCAATTCTTTAAAAATGCTTCATATGTTCCAGATGTATTAGAAATACTCATTACACTTTCTATTAAAGAAGCTAATAAATAATAATATTCATTATTGTTTATTAATTTTTTTTTATATAATTCTTCTATCTCTATTCTTATTCCATCAATTATAATTGAATTTTCTTCTGTAAAGTATTGCCTATTATTTTTAGGAGAATACTGAGATGTTATAAAATAATTATCTTTATATAAAAAATTTTTTTCATTTAAATATTCAAATGGGCATTTATGATACACTTTGCGAAAGTTTTCAAATTTGGGAATATCATTATTCAATATTTTAGCTTTATTTATAGCATACGAGTAATACATAAAATCATTAGAAATAATATTATATTTACTTTTAAAAAAATCGCCAACCGCTCCTGTTCCTGCAAATAAATCACAAAATATATCTCCATCAATTTCATTTTCTGAGATAAAGTCATTTATATGCTCTAATAATCTAGTCTTATTTCCTATGTATCTCATATATTTAAAATCTCCTAATATAGTATCAAATTAATAAAAATCACTATATAAAATATTATCATGTATCTACACTTTTTTCAACTATAATTTTTATTCTGCACTTATATTCTACTTATTTCACTCTATATCTTCTTTTTCAATCTTATATATTGTTAAATTGTTAGTTATAGGGGGTGTAAAAATGAACTGGGGTGTAGTCCATTTCCCTAAAATTTAATAATTCTTTCATACCAACTAATTTTTTAACATTTTTAAGCACAGTATTTTTAAAGTTTGAATATTTAAAGCTACATAAATTTTTTACCATTTCAAAAATAAACAAGTTTTTGTTAATATTTTTGGGCAGACTATCCCTGTCCATTTCATTTTTTAGTTTTGTTGGCTTTATCTTGTTAGCTTTTATATCATTTTTTTCTTTTAAATCTATGCTTATATTATCTTGACTATTATTTTTTGTTTCTTCTGACTTTACTTCATCTTTAATATTTCCTGTTGTAGCTTGTTCAAACATTTCTAACACTTCTTGCTCTTCTTGTTCAGTAACCTTTTCTACTTTTTCTACATTTTTAACATTTTCTATATTTTCCACATTAATAACATATAAATTTGATGTTTGTTTTCCTGTTGTATCTAAAAATCTTTCTATTTTTTCAATAAAGCCTGTTTCTACAAGGTTATTTAAAGCCCTTTTTGTTGTAGAAACAGATATATTTAAGTCTTTAGATATAGTTTTTATGCTAGGAAAACATACTAAATCTTTGTTAGCTCTATCTAATAAATACAAAATTACACTTAAAGCTCTGCTTTTTAAATTACATTTGTATAACATATTTTTTATATCACATTTTTGCATAATAACATCTCCTTTAATTCCATATACTCCAGAAAGCCCCACCTGCTCCTGCACCTTTTCTAGCTTCATTCATTATTAAGTCTATATCAAACTGTTGTTTGCTTCTACTATAACTAGCAGGGTCTGCAACAAGTATTTTACCATCGCTTGTTATTCCTCTTAATACGATAAAATGCCCACTATTTGTAAAAGTACCTTTACCCATAAGAGCAACTACTAATTTACCATTATTAAGTGCATCTACAACCTTTGCCTTATCATTTCCTAACCCCTCCACATTAAGCCCAAAAGCTTTTGCACAATTTGGTATTAAGCTATGATAAGAGCCACTGCCTACGGCATAATAGCCATTTTTAACGCTCCAGTTACAAAGGTAAATAGGATCATATATTTGCCCTGTTAAACTAGATACTACAATAGCCATAGAAGTCGGTCCACAACCGTGAGTACCGACTTTATCTCTACCATACAACTGATTTTTGTATTTTTCGTCTAATTGATTGAAGTAAACTACATCTACTGCACTATCAGTAAAAACTATATCTCCATATTCTTGCCCTTCGGCGTCTATAAAATCTTTGTCATAAATGCCTATACTTTGATTATATCCATAATCTTTTTGAAATTGTTCTATTGCTAATATTTCATCTCCAAAAATAAACTGCTTAAACATATCTAAAGGATTTGTAATCAAATACACAAAAAAGGCTATTAAAACTAATAACCCAACAACAGTACCGACTATTATATTAAAGACTTTTTTCCTGTTTTCTTCATCTAAAGCCATTTGCAATAGTATTTTTATTAAAATTTGTTTCATATAATCAACCTTTCATATAATTTTGCATAAAAAAACACCCTTAAAAGAGTGCTTAAAACTTAAAATGTTTATAAATTTCTAAATCTTCTATATTTAATATTACAATATCTTTATTCATGTTTTTAGCATAATTTAATGTATTTTTAGTACCACTTTTATCACAATTTATATCATATACACCAAAAACAACAGTAGCTTTATCCACTAAATATCTATTTCTCTTAAAGAAACAATCATCGCTATAATGTTGTTGTAGTGTAATTGTTTTTGTACAATCATTTAACATATTTTTTAGCCTTTGTTTGTATAATTCGCTCCAATTTTGTTCAATATTATTACAAGGAAGTATGCAATAAAGCTTCATATCATCATATTTTTTCATTAATTGTAACACTATTTCGCCACACCATATATCAACACCCATTGCACAACCTGTTAAAAATATTTTAACACCGTCTAGGTACATTTTTTCTATTTGCTCAATTATTTTAGCTTTTAACTTTATACACTCAATATCTTCTTCATTATATTTAAAACTAAATTTGCTCGGTCTATGTCCTGTAAAGGAACAAATTTTATTCATATTGCCTCCTAAATAAAACATTATATCTTATGTATACATTATATAATTTAATAATCTATATGTCAAGATACCTTATGTAATAATATATATAAGAGGTGATTATATGAAATTAAGAGTATTAGAAATTTTAGAAGATAAAAATAAAACTAAATATTGGTTATATAAACAAATGGGTATGAGCTATCAAAATTTTAATAAAATGATAAATAATGAAACAAAATCTATTAAGTTTGAAAATCTTGAAGCATTATGTCAAATATTAGAGTGTACTCCAAATGATATTTTGGGATATGATAAAAATCAGTAAAATATAATTATTAGTTTATTATTTTTTTAAATTATCTTTTAAATAAAAAAATAACACTTAAACAAGTGCTACTAAAATTTTATCTTTACAAATATTTTTTTATGTTGTATAATTAAATTAACAAAAGGCAATCGTGCCAACAATGTTTTATACTATTGAATGAAAGTAATAGCACAAAACTTTGCTAGGGTTGGGTGCTATTACTTTTTTGTGCTTTTTATCAGTACAATCATCAAACCTATGAAATTAATCATATTATTTGACAATGTAAGTAATATCATAATTTGCAATAGTATTCTTATTAAAATTTGTTTCATATAATCACCCTTTTAATAAAAAAACACCCTTAAAAGAGTGTTTAGAACTTAAAATGTTTATAAATTTCTAAATCTTCTATATTTAATATTACAATATCTTTATTCATATTTTTAGCATAATTTAATGTATTTTTAGTGCCACTTTTATCACAATTTATATCATAAACGCCAAAAACAACAGTAGCTTTATCTACTAAATATCTATTTCTTTTAAAGAAACAATCATCACTATAATATTGTTGTAGTGTAATTGTTTTTGTACAATCATTTAACATATTTTTTAATCTTTGTTTGTATAATTCACTCCAATTTTGTTCAATATTATTACAAGGAAGTATACAATAAAGCTTCATATCATCATATTTTTTCATTAATTGTAACACTATTTCGCCACACCATATATCAACACCCATTGCACAACCTGTTAAAAATATTTTAACACCGTCTAGGTACATTTTTTCTATTTGCTCAATTATTTTAGCTTTTAACTTTATACACTCAATATCTTCTTCATTATATTTAAAACTAAATTTGCTCGGTCTATGTCCTGTAAAGGAACAAATTTTATTCATAAAATCACTCCTAAATAATATACTATAATAATATTATGCACTTATTTTAAGTGCATATGTAACATTTTACACCATTTTGCACTTAAAATAAAGCTATATTTTTAATAAAGGAGATTATTTATGGATAAAGGAAAACATATAAGTATTCGTATTGATAGTGAAACCCATTATAAGCTAGGTTATATTTCTAAATACGAAGGTCGTTCTGCAAATGGTCAAATTAAATATTTACTAAATAAGTGTATCAAAGAATTTGAAGATAAAAATGGTAAAATTGATTTTGATACTAAAGAATAGCACTCAATAAAGAGTGTTATTTTTTTAATCTCCTTACATTTGCCATATTAAGATACCGTATTATATATCATATTTTAGCATAATATTACTATATAGACAATATAAACCTGCTATTTTATGATATATTTTTATTTGCACTTATTTTCAATTTAAAAACTTTATATTTTATATTATAGTTATCTTAAAAACTTGGAGTGATTAATATGACAAAAAATGAGTTGTTGCAAATATCTTCAAGAATAAAATTTAGAAGAAAATCTTTAGGATATACTCAAGAAGAAATATCTGAAAAGCTTGGATTATCTCATAGCCATTACACAAAAATAGAGAATGCAATATCTTCGCCATCATTAGATACTCTTGTTAATATATCTAAATTATTAGGACTTTCTCTTGATTTTATAGTATTTGGAGAAGAACAAAAAAATGATTATGATTTTACAAAATTAAACAATATTATAAATGATTTAAAATATAACAATTCTCAAAAAATATCAGATTTAAAAACATTTATAAAATTATTAGAACTAATTGACACCATATAAAGTTTGATAAAAATAACACTTAAACAAGTGCTACTAAAATTTTATCTTTACAAATATTTTTTTATGTTGTATAATTAAATTAACAAAAGGCAATCGTGCCAACAATGTTTTATACTATTGAATGAAAGTAATAGCACAAAACTTTGCTAGGGTTGGGTGCTATTACTTTTTTGTGCTTTTTATCAGTACAATCATCAAACCTATGAAATTAATCATATTATTTGACAATGTAAGTAATATCATAATTACTTCGTATGTACTCATTTGCACCACCTCCAATCTATTTTAGATTGAAAGTACACCTCCTTTGTTTTATATTTATATTTAACAGTATAAGTATAAAACATCGTTGGCTTGTAAGTAACAACACTTACTGTTCGATTGCCCTGTTTATATTCTATATTATATTTCTACTTTTTGCAACATTTTTTACTATCTTCCCCCACTTTTGCCCATATAATCAATTTTATATTCTGGTATTACAAAATTTATATGTAACCTTTTAGCACCTGCAACAAAAAGTGCGTGTCCCCTTTTCTTTGCAAGTAACAAGTCTTGTTCGGCTTCTGTTAAATCATAAAGTTTTGTTGTTTCTTTAAGGTTTTGTCCGTCTGTTCCCATAAGTATTTTATAGGTTGGTATATCTAAAAGTGCTTGTCCATATTGTTTTATATTATCACTTAAAAAATCTACTACACTATGTGATATTACTGCAAGGCTACCTTCATACTTCCTAACTCTTTTCATCATATTTCTTAAATATACAAGTGATTGAGGCACTTTTTCGTCTATCATTAAATAGCTTTCATCACATATTAACATTATTTTTTCATTTCTATTTTTACATATTTTTTCCCAGCAATAAGTAAGTATATTAAAATACTGTGTTCTTTTTACACTATCTGAAGTACCTTGCAAGCCGTTGGTATCAAAACATATAAAATTAGAATTGTCTTCAACTGTTGTGTGTCCATTCCATATAAAACTGTCGCTACCTATTGCAATATCTGCTAGCAAAATTGATATTTCTGACAAAGTATTATTTTTTGTCATTTTAAACTCTTCTAAAATTAAATCGTATAAATCTTTAAAAGTGGGAAAATCTTCTGGCTTTAGTTTAGATACATCTGTGTTCCAGTGGATACCAAAACTATTATATAATTTAACTAACATATTTTTTAAAATTGCCATTTGCATATCTGTAAATGAGCTATTGTAAAGACTAAAAAATATTTCTAAATTTTTCATATGTAAAGCTAAATCGTTGATGCCGTCATCTTCGTTAAAAAGCTTGTTTGTTTCGTCATCTTCATCTTTTGGGATAGGTCTTATCTGAAGTGGATTTATTTTTCCTTTCGTTCCACCGACTGCATTTATAAGGTTTCCACCTAAATTTTTACAAAGTTCTTTGTACTCGGACTCTGGATCTATTAATACTATTTTTGTGTTTTGCATAAACTCTGATAGTGTTATATGTTTTATAACAGTAGACTTGCCAACACCACTATTTCCCATTATTACAATATTTGAGTTTGTTCTGTCGCTTTCTCTTTTCCATATATCTGTTATAACAAGTCCTCCGTTACTATCTGTTGCTAAATAGTATCCTGCTCCGTCATTAAAGCCACTTCTAGCAAATGGAAAACCACCTACAAATGTTGATATAGGTACGATTTTTTGTAGTATATTTTCTATCTTCTCACGATTAGTAAATGTTGGATATATATGCTTAAATAATTCTTTTTGCAAATTAGGTATTGCTCTCATCTTGCATTTTAATACACTTATCATACTTTCCGAACGCCTACAAACTCTCTTAAAATCTTGTTCATCTCTTGACATTGTAGCAACGCAAATGGTCATAAGTGCAACAGTTTCATTTTCTCTATCTATCTGCATTATTATTTTCTCGCCGTCTTCTGCCGATTTTTCTGCCCTTTGCCTTGCAAGTGGGTCTTTTGCACTTTCTGCAATGCTTCTATCATAAACTATATTTCGTGATATTGCATTTACTAAATTTGTGTTATCCACAGGGTTTATCCCTATTGTTACAACAGTATTAGGTATGTTTGTTATTTTTGAGAGCCACTCGCTTTTTACCTTGTTAGGATACTTTATAATACCATAAATTTTAGTAAAACTTTCGCCTATATGTAGCGTATTTTTATTAAATCTCAAGCCTATTGGTGTTAATATATCTAACATTGGGTTAGTCTGTTTTTTCTTCTTTATCTTCGCCATAATCTTCTCCTATTCTGTAATTATTGGTATATTTTTTTCATAATCTGTATCTTCTAAATGTGCATAATAAGGATTATTTATTAAATTGATAAATCTCATTATTTCTCTTTGATTTAATATTTCACAACCTATATTATTTATAGTAAATTTTTCTGCAAGTAATATAGCTTTTCTATGTATTTCTTTTTCAATGCCCTCTTGATATTTGTCCCATATACTTATGTAAAATTGCCTTTCTACAATATCACCACTCATCGCAAAGTTGTTCATTTCAATAATTTCTTTTTTAAGTAACTCCTTTTGACTATCGTTAGAAAACTTTATCATTTCTTGCATATTTGTTATTATTGGGCTTATATCAACTGGTCTTGATACTGCTATAAATTTAAAAGGGTATTGTATTTCGGATAACTCTGCTGTTAAAGATTTCATCAAGGCTTCTTTTTCACTTTTACTATATAAATCTATACTTATACTGTCTATCCTTAAATACATCATTATATTACCCTCATTAGTATATAAATACTTATCATTTATACCTTTTATATTTATAAATTCTTGAGCCGTTTCTCTATCAAACTCTTGTTCATCTTTATATTTTTTATTTGTAGAATTATTTATATAAAGTATTAAAATACTTCCACCTATAATTACACTTGTTAATATTATTATTGGTACTATTAAAGTTTCCATTTTTGCCTCCTTAACAATAATTTGAAAAAAATTATGGTTGTTTATCAAACTTAGTGATAAAATTCTAAAATATTTAAATATAAATAATGTATAATTTCGTTTATGTATTTGAATAAATTTAAATACAATTTATATATTCTGCATTAAAATTTCTTATTCATAAATTAATAAAGCTATTTTTTATTATATTTTTTTATCACTAAAAACGATAAATAACCTAAGTTTATATAAGAAAAAAGGGAAGATAAAAATTTTTATCTTCCCTTTGAGTTTAATAATAGAATAAATGCCATATTATCTATTTTCATATATTAAATCTACAATACCATTATAATTATTTGTATTTATTAATTTTAACTTTCTTTCTATATCAAAGTTTCCAAAAAGTTTTATACCATTACCTAAAATTGTAGGTATTATTGATATATAATATATATCTATTAAGTTTTTATTTAAAAGTTGATTTACTATACTTGCTCCACCACATATCCAAATATTTTTACCATTTTCTTTTTTTAACTTTTCTACTAAACTACATACATCTTCATTAGTTGATATTATTTCATCATTACTTTTAAATAAATTATTAGTAATAACATAACTTTTCATTCCACTATATACCCAATTATCCGGTGAAAGCTCATTAACTATTTGATTATATGTCTTTTTACCTAAAACAACTGTATCTATAGTTTTAATAAAATTTAAATAACTATCCATACTACTATTATTAGCATCTTCTCCACCTAACCAACTTACACCACCATTAACATCTGCTATATAACCATCAAGGCTCATAGCTATATACAATATAATTTTACGCATAATTTCCTCCATTTAATTTAATATATTGAGCTTGTATACAAAATATACAAACTATTCAAATATATATCCTTTATGATATGATTTATAATTTTATAAATAAATATAATTATAATATAATTCAAAAAATATGTAAATATTTAAATTAATATCCTGTTTTAGGCAATTTGCCATTAAATGTTGGGGTTGTACTTATAACAGTAGTTGTAAATTTATCTTCGTGTTTTACTGTTTGCATATCATATCTACCACCAACTGTAAGTATGTTAGTAAATTGTTCATTTTTCTTAACATTACTATTTACTTTAGCATAAAGGAAAGGCTTTTCTACTTCTCTAAATCCAACACCAACTCTTTCAAACTCATATTTTAAGTCGGTAATATATTCCCCTTGTTGTAAGCCTTTAGTTAAGTCTATTTCATAAACTCTATCAGTAAATAGATTATCTTTAAGTACTTTAAATTCCTTATTTTTATTAGTTTTGTATACAATTCTATACTTCATATTTTGGTTAAAAGCACCTGTAAATAATCTTTGTACTGTTATAGCACTTGGCAAACTTTCGTGAATATAAAAATCCTCTAATGAAACTGTAGATAAGTTTTGTATATTGTTAAAATCATATCTTATTGTATCTCCTGCTTTAGTTTGTTTAACAGTTGATTTTTCGCCACCTGTTTTTAAATCTACTGACTTATTTTCTACTTCTAATTTAATAACTTCTTTATTTTCTTTTATACTTACTTCAAATTCTTGTTCATTAAGTACATAATAAGCAGGTGCTTTAGTTTCTTTAACTATATATTCTCCATAAGGTAATTCGCCTGTTCTAGCTATACCGTTGTAGTTTGTTGTAACTCTTGTTACTTCTTTGCCTGTTGCTTTTTCATATATTGTAAATTCTGCACCTTTTAAATTATCTCCATCTAATTGTCCTGTTATTTGGTTATTTTTTGAGCCTATTTTATGAATTTCTATTTGTCCAAAAATTGGAGTGTTTACAAAGTCTACTTTTGTAGTTTTGCCCCATTTAAGCTCAACCATTTTTTCTCCATCATTTTTAATGTATCCGTCTTTAGCTTTAGTTTCTTTAATATAGTAAGTTCCTTGTGCAAGTTTACTTTCAAGATAAATTCTTCCGTCTTTATCTGTTGTAAATTTCCCCATACTTTGTTTTTTAGCATTTAAAAGTTCAAATTCAACACCAGATATAGGCTTTTTAGTGCGTTCATCTATTTTTAATAAATCAAGTGTAGCAAGTGGATAGTTCTCCCATTCAACCATTGTTTCAGTACCTACTTCAATTTTAACTTTTCTAATACCCTTATCAAGTGCATAGCCTGTTGGTACTGCCATTTCTTCAATTAAATATGTTGTTGGCTCAAGTTTATTTACAAGGTTAATTTCTCCCCATTTATCAGTTACAAACTCTCCTACAACTTCCCCATTTTCTTTAGTTATTTTAAACTTAACATTTGGAATAGGTTTTCTTGTTACATAGTCTATTTTCTTAAGTCTTATACTACCTAACTTGTCATTTTCAAATACAACTTGTGTATAATCGTTAGTTTTAACTTCAATATTTTGTATATTATTGTTTAGTGAATATCCGTTCGGTGCTTGTATTTCCTTAACAGTATACCAACATTGCTCAAGTCCATTAATAGTAATCATACCGTTACTATCTGTAATGTAGTTAGCTCCTACAAGCTCGCCGTTTACTTTGCGTACTTCAAATTTTGCTCCTTGTAATGGTTTAGCAGTTTTGCTATCTCTTTTTAAGATTTGGATACCTGCTTTTTTAGAATTAAATATTTCTACTTTTTGTGGTTCTCCTTGTTTTAAGTGAACAAGTTTAACTGTATTATCAAGTACATAGCCATTAGGGGCTTGTATTTCTTGCACTTTATAAGTACCTGCTTTTAAGCCTGTTACAACAATAGTACCTGTTTCATCTGTCCTGTATTCGCCGATAAATTTATCATCAACAGTTGTAACTTTGATTAATGCATTAGCCAATGGTTGCTTTGTTGTTGCGTCAAGTTTAACTATCGTTAAACTATCATATTTTTTATTAAAAAATTCAAGAGTATAAACTTTTCCATTATCTACTTCTACAACTTGTGGCTTGCTATTTAAAAGATACCCATTAGGAGCTTTTATCTCTTCTACAATATAAGTACCTTTTTTAAGATTAGGAACAAGTATTGTACCATTTTCATTTGTTGTGAAAAGTCCGTTTCCATTACCAACATTTTGCCCTTTACTATCTGTTACTTTAAATGTAGCATTAGCTAAAGGCTCTCTTGTTTCACTGTCATATTTTTTAATTAATATGCTAGTTTTTGGAGTATTAAAAAATTCAAGTGTGTGTAACTTGCCATATTCAATATGTACTGTTTGTGGTGTATTATCTAAAACATAACCGTCTGGTGCTTGTATTTCTTGTACAACATAAGCTCCAGGTGTTAAGTTTGGAATATGAATAAAGCCTTTTTCATCTGTTCTAAATAGTCCGTTGCTTGTTCCTACAACTTGCCCTTTGCTATCTGTAACTTTAAATACGGCGTCTGCTAAAGGCTCTTTTGTAATGCTATCCATTTTCTTAATACCAAGCCCTGCATTTTTTCTATTTTCAAAAGTTACTGTAACAGAAGAAGTATCGTCTTTATTAAGCCATACTGTTTGAGCTTGTTCTACCATAACATAGCCTGTTGGTGCTTTTGTTTCTTCTATAATATAGCCACCAGCTTTAAGTCCTGTAACAACTGCAACACCATTATGATTAGTAATTACATTTGCAATAGTCGTTCCGTGTGTACCACTTGAATTACCGTCAGAAATAATACTTATACTAAAATGAGCCCCTGCAAGTGATTCGCCTGTATCTGCGTCAACCTTTTTAATAACAATAGCGTTTTTTGCAGTATTTTCAACTGTAATTTCTTTACTTTCACCAGCCTTTAAGAAAAATTCATAAGTACCTGTACCTTGAATTTCATAGCCTTGTGGAGCTTCTGTTTCTTGAAGCTTATACCAACCTTCTTTTAAAGTGCCTGTTGGTATTTCAATTTTACCACGCTCATCAGTTACATAATCTCCAACCTTTTCAACTGCTCCATTTTGAGTAGTAGCATAGAAAAGGCTAAATTTAGCACCTTGTAAAGGCTCTTTTCCAACACTACCTATTTTATTAATAGTTAAGTTTGGCTTTTTATGATTTTCAAATATTACTTCAACAGTTTTATCTCCTGTTTGGTTAGGCTCAAGGAAAACAAACTTTGTATTATCTTCTGATAATAAATAACCATTTGGTGCTTGTACTTCCTTGATACAATACCAACCATACTCTGTAACATCAAGCACGATTTCCCCTTGTTCATTTGTAAAATATTCGCCAACTTTTTCAATTAAGCCTTGAGTTGTATTGTTTTCTGCTCTGTATATTTCAAATTTAGCACCTTGTAATGGAGCTTTAGTTTCTATATCTCTTTTAATTACTTTTAAGCTAGGCTTTTTGTCATTTTCAAAAGTAACAGAAACTGCTTTTGCACCTGTTTGATTAGGCTCTAAATATACAAATTTAATATTATTTTTAGCTAATAAATAACCTTGTGGTGCAATAACTTCTTTTACTGCATACCAACCATAATCAAGGTTATCAAGTGTGATTTTACCTTGTTCATTTGTATAGTATTCTCCAACTTTTTCAATTAAGCCTTGAATAGTATTATTTTCTGCTCTCCATAATTCAAATTTTGCACCACTTAAAGGCTCTTTTGTTTGGCTATCTACCTTATTAACTGTAATGCCAGGCTTTTTACTATTTTTTATAGTTATTTCATTAACTCTGTTATTTTCAATAACTATTGTTCTTTCTGTTTTATCTAATATATAACCATTTGGGGCTTGTATTTCAGTTAAAATATAAGTACCACTAACAAGATTATCAATAGTAGCTATACCGTTTACTGTTTCATCTGTAAAATATTCAGCACCACTTGTTGTATGTTTAAGCTTAAATCTAGCACCATCTAATTTTTCGCCTGTTTCACTGTCTATTTTAGTTATTTGTAGGCTTGTTTTAGGTTGATTTTCATAAGTGATAGTTGTTTCTTCGCCCCATTTTAAAACTGCAACTTTAGTTTCATTAGATAATATATATCCATTAGGTGCTTGTACTTCTGTTATTTCATAACTACCTTGTTTTAAGTTGTTAATAGTTATCGTTCCGTCTGCACCTGTTGTAAACTCTTGTTCATAGTTAAATAACGGGTTAGATATTTTTAAAACTGCACCTTCAAGTGGTTGTCCTGTAATTGCGTCTACTTTTTTAATTTTTAAACTACCATAAGGGTTATTCATAAATCTAACCTGTGGATATAGTGTAGCATTAGTTTCATTTTCAACTTGTACTGTTTGAGAATTTTGCCCTAAAGCTAAATCAAAGTTAGGAGGTGGAGTAATTTCTGTTATTTCATAAGTACCTACATTAATGTTTGATATTTCAATAACACCGTCTTTACAAACTGCTTTTCCACCATTAGGAAGTGGTATTTCTGCACTATTGCTCGCTTGTATTTGTACGTTAAAGTCGTATACATCTTGTGATATACCCCTTATTTTAAATATAGCACCAGGCACAAGCTCATTTGTTTTTGCGTTGTATTTCAGTATTTTTAGTCCACCTTTTTCTTGTACTGTTGAAGTTGTTGTTTCTGTTGTAGTTTCTATATGTGGCTCTTTAGTCCATTTAATTATATTTCTAGCAGTAGCATTACCTGAAGTTATTGCAACATAATCTTGTAAGCTAGGGTCTATATTTTTTGTTTTGTAAGCTACTTGAATATTACCACCAAAAAATTTAACAGTATAAGGTACTTCATAACTTCCTTTTTCTCCAACTATTACATCTTCTGCAACTTTTTTATCTAAAACAATAGTTATGGTATCTGTTTTTCTTTGTGGCTTTTCTATTAATATTCCTTCATAATTTTGTCCGTCTATTTGATGAGTACCCCAGTTAAGCCTTGTTCCTTTTTCATCTACACCGTCATAAAATTGTATTTTTGTATCTCCTGTTGCCCACTCTTTAATTTTAGGATTATCAAACTGTAAAAGTGCGTGGCTATATGGTATATCACTTGTTAAAGTTATTGTTAATTTATATTTATTATCTATATCTACATACATATTTCCGTCATTTTTATTATTATCCTTAAAATTTACTGTTGCTATACCTTTTGTTTCATCATAAGGGTTAGCCATACCTTTTGCATAAATTTCTTTTGATACATTTATTATTTTTTGTGCGTTAGCATCTCCTGTTCTTGTTGGATACCAACGTGTACTGTTCCAATGGTCGCCATTAAATTTAACATTTTGTTTGTTCTTATATTCTCCTGTTTTTTGGAATATTAAATGTTCCATTGCAATAAGTGTTGCATAATATTTATCTTCTTCTTTTAATTCATTATACCCTGCAATGTTGTATTTGTTATAAGGATATCCTGCAAGTGCAATGCCTAAAAGTTGTCTATCTGTTGCCGTTAATTGATTAACTACTTTAACTATTGTTCTGCCGTTTTCTTTAGCCCCTTTGTAAAAAGGCGATATACAGTAACTAACGGCATTAGGGTCGTTATTTTCTCTTGTTATATAGTCAATTAATGCGTGTGGTTTAGCTCCTTGTTCATCTCCTTTAAAGCTAACTGTTGCATCTGCTCCTTTATCTCCACCAACAAGAGTTAATGTTTTTTCTCCATTTCTTAATGTAATAGGCTGAAAAACAGGTTCTATTGCAACTTTAACTGTTTTACCATTTTCTTGACTAAAAGTTTCAGTTAAAATTTCTTTTTTGTTTTCTTTATTTTCTGTGGGTTTTAAAGTATTTTCTGTATTTGTGGTAATAGTAGGTTTATTATTTTCAATTAAATTTTCATTACTATTTATAATAACAGTATTATCAATTAAAGAAGAATTATCATTATCTAAAATAACTTCATCTCCATTAATTATAGGTACTTCAAAGTTAAATGCAAATACATTTAAAACATTTGAAAAAAGCATTAATAAACTTAATACTAATGCGATAATTTTGTTTCTATTTTTCATCATAAAAATTCTCCTTTTTGTATTTTTTTGTACAAAAAAAGCACTTCATAGTATGAAATGCTTTAATAAAAATTTATTCATTTGCCCATTTATCATCGTGTGCAAATTGTTGTACGGCATAAAATGTACCATCAATATCTTGTGAAATAGCAACTCCAATATATTTTGCTTTAGAACTTAATATATTATCTCTATGTCCTTTTGAATTTAACCAAGTATACATATTCCCTTCTGCACCACCACCATTAATATTTATATTTTCTGCAACATTCAAATCTCTAGCCATATTGTAACCATTTGGTGCAGTATGTGAATAATAATCATTTTTAACCATATCTTCTGCTTTTTCTTTAGTAGTATTCATTAATTTTTCGCTTATTTGTAGTGGTTCTAAACCGTGTTTAGCTCTTTCTTGATTTACTAATTCAACCATTAATAACTCTTCCTGTTTAAGTCTTTCTTCAGTAGTTAAGTTAGGAGCTTTTTGTTGTTCTTCAATTTCTTTATTTGGGTTATTTTCTATTGTTGGTTGAACAGGAGTAGGTAGTACTTGTTCTGTACTTTTTTCTACTTTTTCAACAACATTTCCATTAGATAAAATAGCCGTTTTTGTACTAGCTTCCCAATCTATTTTTACACCAAAAGCTAACTCTAAAGAACGAAGTGGTATAAATGTACTACCATTTTTTATTTCTGTATAGACAGGGTATGTATTTTCTATTAACATAGAAAATTCTTCTCCATTAAGAATTAGTTTATTAGTACCTGCAATAAATTTAGCAGTTGTACCATTGTAAGTTATTGTTATTTCTTTTGTGTTAGGGTTGTACTCTATGTTGCTTTCATCTATACCTAAACCAGTAGAAACAAACCTTAAAGGTATCATCATACTATCACTTGGTTGTTGTATATAGGGTGCAAAAGTTAATGTTGTATCATACCCATTAACATTAGCAACTGTACTCCCTATACTAACTTTTACAACTTGACTTTGATTTGCAAAAACACTGACACAACTTAATATTATACTACCAATAACAACTCCACTTAACAAACTTTTTAAAACTATTTTCATAAATATTTCTCCTTAAATTTAACTTATAATCATATTACCATAAGTAACCATTTAAGTCAATAATGCTTTTCTGAATTTTCTGACATATTGTTTTTGTTAGTCTTATTAAATTTGTATAGCTTGTACTAAAAGTCTTTTTGTAGGCTTATTTTCAATACAAGTTATCATAGTTATTCTATTATCATTTGTATTTTCAAGGTATGAAAAATCGGTTTCTTCAATTTCTGTTTTAGTTGTGATTTTGTATGTTCTTGTCCCAAAGTTAGTACGATAAGTTACAACATCGCCAAGTTTTACATTTTTTAGCTCTCTAAAATCTATTTTGTAATCACGATTATGAGCCGACAAACCAACATTTCCATTAAATATAGGTGTTTGTGTAAAATGCCCTACTGCACTTTTCATTACTGTAAGCATTTCTTCGTTGTCCCTTGCATCTTTAACAGGAAAGTCTTTTATATTAATTCCTTGCACTGTTAAATATCCTATTATTCCTTTAGGCAAAGCCGTTGGTGTAGGTAATGGATTAGTTTTATTAGTTTTTACATTTTCTGTAACCTTGTTCATATCCCAACTATTATACTCAAGTGCTTTTGAAAGCATTGTAACGGCTTCTGCCCTTGTTATATATTCATTACCATTAATAACATTATCATCATAAAAATCAATAACTTTACTTGCGTATAGATTATTTACATCATTTAATACCCAAGTAGGTATTTTTTCTGCGTCTACATAAGGTAAATTTACTTTGTTGTAATCATTATTCCTTACAAGCATTGATGTTATTTTTATCATTTCAAACCTTGTTATTTTATTGTTTGGCTTAAATGTTCCATCTTTGTAACCACTTAAAAAACCATTTTCAGTAGCTTTTTTTATAGCATTTGAAAACCAACCATTACTGTCTTTAAAGTTTACATCTTCAAACTTTAGATTTATATTAAAGGTTGATAATATCTGAGCTATTTCTGCCCTTGTTATAGTGTTATTTGGTTTAAATGTTCCGTCTTCATAACCTTTTATATAGCCTTTGTCAACAAACTTCTGTATGTATTCTCTGCTTTTAACATTTGAAATATCACTAAAACTACTAGCAAAAACATTTGAGTTTATAGCACTTGCAAATATCATCGCAAGTAGAAAAGTCTTTTTTGTATTGTTATTAAATTTCATATTTTATCCCCCTAAAATGTTACATCAATAACTTGATTTTGTAATTTCTGTAACTTTGTAATATTGTTTAAAGTTATATTTATTTCTTGATTATTAAGCTTTTGATATATGTTATTATCAATAACTATTTTGTAAATATTACTTTGAGCTTTCATTGATAAGTGTGTTAAATTTATTGTTTTGTCTTTTTCTGTAATTTTACACTTTCCAATTAATTGATAGCTACCATTAATAAGGTTATAAACCCTCACATTTCGCTTTACAAAGAAAAATATAACTCCACCTAAAATACCACCACTTGTAGTAGCTACAACAGGCACGGTTAAATCTAAAATTTTATTACCAACATAAGACACGGTTATAAGATTTTTTTCAAAAATTTCTTTTGAAATATTCCCTTTATACTCCATTGTAGCCTTATAATCTATCACATTTGTTTTTGTGTTTGGTATCTTTTTAATGTAGTTACCTTTGTAAACTGCATTACAGTTGTAAAGTGTACCAACACCAGTATTTGCTACACTTGAAATAGCTTCATTGTTTGTACTTACAAAATTTGCATCTACTAAATTTAATGTTACACCATTTTTAGTAATAGTTTTAGGTATCAATGCGTAGTCATTATTTTCTAGTCCATAGTATTCTTTTTTCTGGTTTAATGTAATCGTTTGATTTGTATATGTTGTGTTGCTTTCTGTTTTGTTTGGTTCTATTTTTAAGCTAGACAAATCTTTTTGTAAAATTCCTTTGTAGCCGTCTTTTTCATAAGGCAAGCCGTCTTGAAATAAGTTTATTATTTCTAATTTAGATAACTTTTCTTTTTCTTCTTTAGTTAGTATTACATCTAAAGTTTCAGTAATATTAACACTATCTGTTTTAGTTACCTTTTCTATGTCTACACTATTTTTTATGTACTTAAAGCCGTTTTGCTCAAAATCTTCAAACAATAAAGTTTTTAAGTCAATTTCATTTGTTTCTTCATAACTTTCAAATATTTTTATAGCTTTTGTTTTATCTTCAGTAATAGAAGTTTGAATTTCAACTAAATTATTAGCAAAAACTGTCTTGTTTAAAGCTAAAATGCTAAGTAAACACATAATTAATTTTTTCATCTTGTATCACCTCCTTTCAAAAAACAGCTTTAGCAAAGCTTATAAAACTATTTCTTAAATTTTCATTTAACAAAACAGTTAAGCCTATACTTGAAAAAACTGTTATACCTATGTAAAACAAACCTTTTATTACAAACAAAAAAGCACTTACTAAAAATCTTATAAAATTTCTAAAAGTGCTTTTGTTTTGTATTATTATTTGCTGGTTGCTAAGATTTTGCTCTAGCAATTTTTGCTTTAAAATTTCCTGTTCTTTTTGCCTTTCTTGTTCCTTTTGTTCTTCTTTAAACTTATTGTAAAATGTACTCACTTTAACCTCCAATTTATTTAAATATCAAATAATCTTTAAATATTTCATTATATATTTTTTCATTGTAAATCTTAAAAATATTAGGAGCATAATCAGAAAAATAAACCTTTAAATCTTCCATATTTTTTAATATAAAACCTTGTTCATCTTCATCTACAAAATTAAAAATAAAATTTATATCATTATAAATATGGCAAATTTTAAACACATTTTGTATATATTTTTCTTCCCAAAACTTTGCACCACTTACTACAACTCTTACATCTGCACTTGCAAAGCTTTCTTCAGATGTATGCAAAAATTCCCCATAATCAAATATAAAAACCTCATAATTCATACTTAATATTTTAGGCAAATCTTCAAAGGTTACATTAGCAAAAATATCTAAATCCTTATAGCTTATTTTTCTATTTTTGTCATCAACCAAAACATCATAAAAATTTTTAATATTTTTTATAACATCTTTTTTGTTAAACTCTATATAACAAGCATTAAAACCATATTTAATTAAATAGTTTGCAATTAAAAAAGCCTGTGTTGTTGCTCCCATTCTCTCACAAACTCCACAAACTGCTATTTTTAATTTATTAATTTTTGGCTTTACTAAAACTTTTTTCTCAACTATTTTTTCACGTTCAATAATTTTTTCTTTTTCGATTATTGTTGGTTTAGGCTCTATTTTTTCTTGTTGATATTTTATTTTAGGTTGTTTTTCAATTTTAGCTTTATTAAAAAAGTCTTTAATTTTATCTAATTTATTTGGCTTTTCTATTTCTTTTGTTGGCTCTTGTATTTTAAATTTAACACAATCTTTGTAGCCATTATTACCTAAAATACAAGTCTTTATTTCTTCCTTTTGTAAAAAATCATCTTCGCTTGTTATAAAATTGAAAATTCCATCACTAACTAATTTTGAAAGAATTAAATCTCCAACTTTTTTCCCAATAGCAACAATTATTATTTTAGCATCATACAACTGCCTAAACTTTAAGAAAAAATCTAATATCTCATCATCTGTATTAGATACAATAGCTAAATCTACTGCTAATATTTGATAATGTTCATAATTATTATTTGAAAAAAGTGTATTCAAATCAAAAATTTTATTAAGTTTATTTATTATTATGTTGTTTTCTTTACATATACAATTAAATATATCACTGTTTGCCTCGCTCGTTATATATAAAATCATTTTTTGCACCTCCTTTTTTAATTATTATTAAATATCAAAAAAAGATATATCTAATAAAAATATATCTTTACAATCATATTAAAATATTTTATAATATATATATAGGGTATAGGTAACTGCTCGAAAGCAGTTTAGCCTAAAAGTTTGAAAAATTTTTAAACCATAAGCTATTGGGAGTAGTTTATGGTTTTTTCTCTTTTATTTTTTATTTATGTAATTTAAAAGAGAGATTAATAATATCCCACCATTTATTAGTAAGCTTAACGTCTCATAGGTAGTCATATATATCAACCCCCTTCCTACTACTTTTATAGTTATGTAGTAAAAAGGCTAAACCATAACTTCCAAACCGTTACCCTATTAATTATTAGAATATCAAAGATATTCAGTATAACTAGAATATCAAAGATATTCAGTATAACTAGAATATCAAAGATATTCAGTATTATTATATCATTTTTTGTCTTTTAGTCAATATTTTTGATTGCTTCATTTATATCAAGTCCATCTATTTCATTACCTAAACATATCCAACCATCTACTTTTTCTCTTGCAAATAGCTCAATTCGTGGTAAATCTCCCACAAGTTCAACTATTTTTTCACGCACTATATCAGGCTTTTTACTATGCTTTTCAATAGGTGTATCTACTATTTGATGAACGCTACTACTAATTCGTTTAATTTTTCCTTTAGTAGCTATAAGGCATAACTCTGCATTAGCCCTTGTCCAGAAACCAAGCCCCCAAAACCATTTATCAGTTTGTTTTGGATACCTTTTAACCCAACAAAAGCCAACTGTTTTATAAGTAAAACCCCAAGCTTTTATCGTTTCCAAACCTTCTTTCAAACAAGGAAAAGTTACCCATAAAAACAAAATACAATTATCATCTGCTATACTTTGTATATTTATATTTTTTATATCATCCATACTAAGTGTTCTATAATGGTTTTCTGCACTTCGCCCCTTTCCTTTGTTTGAATATGTTTTATAACTTCAAGGTGGGTCTGCATAAATTATATTAAATTTCATCTTAACACCTCCTAAAAATAATCACCAACATATTCATAAACTTGTTGTTCTTTATAAAAATTAACTACATTAAAAATATAATCTAAAACACTTTGATTTTGGCTATCTTTAACACAAAGCATAATGCTACCAAAAACACTAGATAATAAACCTACAATTAAAATACTTTGTGTCATATTAAATAAATATATAATAAATGAAACAACAAAGCATACACTCATTGTAATTATACTTCGTACAAGTTCTTTTTTACCAAAACCATTAAAAAATTCTTGTTCAAGCTTTACCCCCATAGGGATATAAAGCATTATTTCTTTTTTATCTTGCATATTTTCTCCTTATTTAAAATAATCAATTTTTTGAGTATTTCATACTTAAAAACAGGTATTCCTATTATTTTTCTTCATTAAAATTTAAAACAAAAAACCGTTTATAAATTTTAATTCAAAAAATAAAGTCATACCTTAATTGAAATAGTAAAAGAGTATATCCTTTATTTGAAATATACTCTCTGAAATTATGTAAAACACTATTAAATTTATAATTCGTTTTTTTATCCCCTCCACTTCATCATCTGCTTTTTGCATACCTATCATACAAACAGTAAATCTTAAAATAACACCTGTCCTAATTATCCCTATCATTATTTTTGAAAGTTCATCTATCATCTAATCAACTCCCAACCTTTTTAACAAGACTTTTAGCCATACTTACTAACCTTGTTGAATGATAAATATTGTTTATAAATGCTCCACCACCTGTTGGGATTAAAAATTCTGATAAAAATCTAGGTGTTTTTATAGCAAGCACAAGACAAGCAATTCCCCAGAACATATTCATATTTAAGCCTGTATTTAACATAAGTCCTATACCTAACTTACACAAAGCTATTTGTATAATACACGCAAACATTGACTGAAAAAACTTATTTATATAGGGCTTAAAAATTCCCTTATCATTATCTAAAAGTCCTACACACGCAAAAGGCATACCTATTCTTAAAATAAGTATTTCTAGCCCACGCATTAAAAATTGAAAATATAATATAAAATAACAAATGATAAAAATTAAACCAAAAATTGCATTTACAAGTCCTAAAGATAAAATTGCATTTGCCCAATTAAGCCAATCAAAATTAGTATCAGAGCCTACAACATTTAATATTTGATTGGTTAATTCCTCTGTTATTTCTGCCATAAAAGTATATAAAATAGGAAAACATATAGCTATTATTATTGCTTGTGCAAATCTTGTTAAAATTAAAATAGGCTTTGAATCTGCGTCCCCGTCTGTCCATAAAACATAGCACTCAAAACCTTTTTTTAAAAACTTTAATATTATTAAAGAAACACCTGTACCAAGTGCCACATCAAATAAGCCATTTACTAAACTACCACCTCCTGCTCCTGTCATATATTTATCTGCATATAGGCAAATTTCTAAAACCCCACCTAATAAACTATCTATTAATGCTATGCACCCTGTTAGCAATGCACCAACTAACCCTAAAAGTATTATTTCCATATTGTATCACCAAATTTATTTTAAACTATTATTTTTTTAATGCTCTGCATTCAAAAATAGGCACTCCTAAAATTTATTTAATTAAATAAATCAAGTCGTACCTTAATTGTAATTAATAAAAAAGTAATTGAAAAACTTAATTACCTTTTTTATAATGTATATTTATTTCTGATATAAAATCTTTACAAATTACATTTG
>CALWOZ010000022.1 GCA_944383305.1 uncultured Clostridia bacterium
CAGTTTGTTACTTAAAATTTAATTTTCTACCTTAGGTAGTCTTTTTTGTGATGTCTGTATAAATTGGTGCAGTTCATTTTTCTATAACCTTTTTATTATTTTTAATATGTAAAATTTAATAAAATATTAATAATATTTTTATAATTCACTTACTAGTTTTAATATTTTATCTTTTAATTTTTCTCCTTCTTCATTATTATTATGCTGTACAAATAAAACATAACAATCTAATAAATTATAACATATCCAATATATTTTTCTTCTTATAATGCTGTTATTATCCATACTCAACTCTTTTGTATAGCCTTTAATAAAAAATTCATTAGTCATATATGGGCAGCCAAATTCATATTCAGAATCTGCAAATATAGCTCTATCTCCATCTATAATGGCAGCTATTTCATAATTGTTATCTTTTTTTGATAATAATATATTCCCCTCCCATAAATCACAATGAGTTAAACTTGGGATTTTAATTTCATCTAAAATATGTGTATATTTTATAATCACATTTCTTATACTTTCTACTTCTTCAATTGTAAAAATATTATGTTTTAAATGTAAATTTGTAATTTGTTCTATATCATCTTTAAGATATTCACTCCACTTTAAAAACTCTTTATTAATTACTAAATTAGCTAATCTACCAAATTTTTCACCTTTAATATTTTGTATTTTATAAGCATAATTTCCTACCTGTTCATATAGTCTGTCTTTTTCTTCTTTAGATAATTTTGCCTCTGACATAACTATACTATCTATATATTCTATTATCATATAATCTCTATCTATAAGTTTTTTAGTTGTATCACAAACTATAACATTGGATACTGGAATATTTTCTTGCTTACATAAATCATAAAAATATTTCTCTGCTTGCATTAAATTATGTTCAAAAGGCATTAATAAATGTGTATTCACAGGACCTACTCTCAAAACTAGCTTTTTTTCATCTTTTAATGTAATTAAATACGTAGTATTAAATAAACCTCCTTTTAATAAGTTATACTTAAAAATACTTTCATTAAAATTGTTTTCTATTATCTTTAATAATTGTTCTTTTGTCAATTCTTTGTATAATTTAGATATATTACTCATAATAAACTTTCACCTCTTTTTTATCTCTTATTTTATATTGAATATTTTTAAAGCCTTATTTTGCTAAATTTATAAAAAGTATTAAACCTTGTATTCAATTAAACTATTTTCTTACTATTTAGTTTTAGTCATCTAGCTAAATAGATTTAATTAAAAACATTTCCATAGGTTGTGAATATTTTGGAATATCAATTACAAAACCGCCGCAATCTTTATATCCTAATTTCCTATAAAAATTCTGTGAATTTTCATTTACTTGTGTAGAAGTGATAAGCATTTCATAGCCTTTTGATTTCATATCATTTTCCCAAAATTGTAGTAGGTTTTTACCATAACCTTTTCCTTGATATTTTAAATCTATATAAAGCATAGTACAAAAGGGAGTATTATCCCAAAAAAGATTGTATCTTAACAAGCCTATTGACTTATTGTCTAATTCAATAATATAACCCCTTTTATCTCTAACTTTCTTCATAAACTCTTCTTTTGGCAAGTGACAGTCAAGGCTATACCAAAATATTTTGTCTTTAGCTTGTACATATCTAATATTTACCACTATAATCCTCCATAAAAGTTGATTGTTATTTTCATATTATATTAAGTAAAAAATTGTATAAAGAATATTTAAAATAAACACTAATACTATCGGTTATTTTTATGTATTTTAATTCAAATATCTTGCTAATAATATTAAAATTAAAAACATTATACAACAAAAACAAATTATCAAAAAAGGCGTATACCATTTAAAGTAGTATACACCTATATTTATTATTCAAAAGTTACTATAATATCTTCGCCTGCTTTTGCGTCAAATCCTGTTTTAAAGTTTATATTTTTAGCATTACCTTCGCCTGTTATTACTAACATACTTGTAGTGCTATAACCAGCTGCTTTAATCTTATCCATATCAAAAGTGATAAGAGGTTGACCAGCTTTTACTTTGTCTCCCATTTCAACTAAACATTCAAACCCATCGCCTTTCATATTTACAGTGTCTATACCAATATGAAGAATCATCTCCATATCGTTATCAAGTTTTAAGGCACAAGCGTGTTTAGAATCTTTCATAACTAAAACAATTTCTCCATCTGCAGGGGCTAAAACTTTATTGTCTGTTGGTATAATTCCTACACCATCTCCCATACTTTTACTAGCGAAAGCTTCATCTTCCACTTCTGTAATAGGTACAACTTTACCACTTAAAAAAGCTTTTAAATCTTTATTTTTATTTTTCTTTAAAAATGAAAACATATTTATACCTCCAAGTCATTGTGTATATTAATTTTTATTTTTTTAAAAATTCCATAACACTTTCAACAGTTGTTTTTGATAATACTTCATCTGCATAATTTTTAGCATCTTCAAAAGATGTTTCTAATATTTGTTTTTTAACATTGTTTATTTCTGATGCAGACATAGAAAATTCATCTAAACCTAAACCTAATAAAATTTTAGCAGCTCTTGCATCACTTGCAAATTCACCACACATACCAACTTTGATATTTTCTTTGTGACCTGCTTCAATAACTTTTTTAATACTTTGTAAAACAACTGGGTGGAAAGAGTTATACATATTAGATATTCTCTTATTTCCACGGTCTACAACAAGCATATATTGAGTTAAATCGTTAGTACCAATGCTAAAGAAGTCTACATATTTAGCAAATTCGTCTGCTAATATAACAGATGCTGGTGTTTCTATCATCATACCAACTTCAATATTTTCATCAAATTTAATACCACTATTTCTAAGCTCTTGTTTACATTCTTCTAAAACTTTATTAGCCTCTACTATTTCTTCAATAGAAATAATCATAGGATACATTATTCTTACATATCCAAAGGCACTAGCTCTTAAAATAGCTTTTAATTGGGCTTTAAATATATCTTTAAGTTCTAAACATATACGTATAGCTCTCCAGCCTAAAAATGGATTTTCTTCAAAGTCAAATTTATAATATGGTAAAGATTTATCTCCACCAATATCTAATGTACGTATAGTAACTTCTTTGCCTTCACATAAAACAGCGGCTTCTTTATATATTTCAAATTGTTCATCTTCAGTTGGAAAATGAGTATTATCCATATATACAAATTCACTTCTAAAAAGTCCTATACCATCTATATTATGTTTAATAGCCATTTGAATATCTAATATATTACCTACATTAGCACATAATTGTACTTCTCTTCCATCTGTTGTTACTGCTTTTAAGTTTTCAAGCTTTTTAAGCATTTCTTCTTCTTTTTTAAACTCTTGTTCAAGGTTTTTATATTCTTCAAGTTCTTGAGTCTCTGGATTTATAATAATATTACCTTTAGATGCATCCATAGCTATTATATCATCATCTTTTACTGACTCCATTATACCATTAACACCTACTAAAGCTGGTAAACCTAAATTTTTAGCTATAATAGAAACGTGACTAGTAACCCCACCTAATTCAGTTATAAATCCTTTAACTAAATTAAGGTCTATTAAAGCAGTATCAGAAGGTGTTAAATCTTCAGCTATTAAAACAACTTCTTCTTTAATATTTTCAAATGGATTATTGCTAACACCTTTTAATTTAGCCATAATTCTACTCCCAACGTCTTTAACGTCAGCAGCTCTTTCTTTCATATATTCATCATCCATCATTTTAAAGATATTAGATATTTCTTCTATGGCATTACAAACAGCTATTTGAACGTTTTGTGTTTCATCATTTATTTTTCCTATTACTGAATCATATAATGTAATGTCCTCTACAATCATATGGTGTCCTGAAAATATATCTGAATTTTGAGCTAATTGAACAATTTCTTCTTTTGCTTCATTTAAAGCTTTTTCAAACTTTTTAACTTCTTCTTCTTTGCTTGTTACATTATAGCTTTCTGGTGTTAAATCTGCTTTTTCTATAACATATGCCTTACCTATAACAATGCCTTTAGAAGATGTTTTTTCAACAACTAATTTTTTTGACATATTAACACCTCTTATTCGCCTAAACCGCTTTCAACAGCATCTACTAATACTTGTAAATCATCTGCTTCGTTGTCACCATCACATTGAATAGTAATTTCATCTCCACCTTTAATTCCTGCTGCCATAATATTTAATACACTTTTAGCATTTATAGTTTTTTCTTTATGAATGATTTTTACATCTGATGTACATTTCGTAGCTAATTTAGCAAACTCCCCTGCTGGACGCATATGTAATCCTGATTCATTTTTTATAGTTAAAGTTTTTTCTATCATAATATTGTTCTCCTTTATAATGCTTTTTTAATTTACTAAAATCAATTTTTAGATTTTATAATAATTTTTATTTTTTGTAAAAAATAAAATATTATTCTATATACATTTATAATATTTTTTAATAATATTTACTTTTAGTACAAATAAACATAAATATTATTACATTCCTAAAAAAAGTATATCTCTATTTTATAAAAATGTCAACTATTTTAGTATTTTAAACAATAAAAAAGTTAAATTATACAACTTTTAACACATTTTTTTGTACACTTTTCACAATTTTTCTGTTTAAAAAATACTATATAAAGTTTGTAAAAAATACCAATATATAATACTTAATTAATGTTATCACTTTATAGTATAAAAAAGATATAATCTATTTTTAAATTATATCTTTTTTAAAATTATTCCTATATACAAACTTTATATATTATTTTCTATTTCTTTTATATTCCCACCAAGGATAAAGATTATCTTTATCTACTATATAACTTTTTTTAGCAAGTTCTGCCAAAGGTTCATCTGAAAATGAATCTGAATAAAATTCTTTAATAATAGTATTAGGTATTTCTTTATTAAGCCTTATTACCTTTTCTTTTCCATAACAATTAAGACCTGTATATTTTCCTGTTTTATTATCCACTTTAGATGCTATAAGATGCTTTATTCCTAATTTTTTACATATAGGAGATAATAAAAATTCTGGTGAGGCTGATATAATAATGTCTGTATCTTTCTGTTTTTCATAATACCACTTTTTTATACCTTTAATATGTATTTTCCAAAATTCTTCTACTTCTTTATCTATATCTTTAACTATGTTAAAACAACTGTAAAATTTTTCTTTAAATTTTGTCTTTTCCATAATCCCTAAAGAAAAAGGTATAAAATATATAAACTGCTTAGGTAAATATATTGCTATTTGTGGTTGTTTTTTTAATAAATATAAATAAAACTTTTGTGTACTATCTCCATCAAATATAGTTTTATCAAAATCATAAACATTTACTTCCATAATAATATTTAATCTAAAGTTTAATAGACTTTAGTTCATTTCCCTCTAAATTTTTTATAATAAATTCTTTATTTTCATATATCATATAACTATTTTCTTGATTTTCTTTAGGCATAGATATAGAACCAGGATTTATATACATACCTTTTTCAAGTTTTTCTATTGTATTTATATGAGTATGTCCGTGTATTAATATATCTTTATTTTCAATATTAGGCAAATTTTCTTTATTATAAATGTGTCCGTGAGTTAAAAATAAATTTATACCATCTACATTTAATATATTATAATCTGACATAATAGGAAATTCTAAAACCATTTGGTCTACCTCAGAATCACAATTTCCTCTTACACAAATTATGCTTTCTTTTATACTATTTAATGTTTCAAATACTTTTTGTGGATTATAATCTTTAGGCAGTGGATTTCTAGGTCCGTGATATAATATATCCCCTAATAAAACTAACTTATCTGGTTTTTCTTTTTCAAAAATATTTTTTAAAATGTTGCAATAAAACATTGAACCGTGTAAATCTGATGCAAATAATAGTTTCAATTTTGTTCCTTCTTTCATTTTTTATATAATTTATTTATAAAATGACGATATAATTGTTAGTATTTAACAAAAATAAATCTTTTTCGAACAAACGTTTGATTTGTTCGAACATTTGTGCTATAATATCTAAATAAACGACAAATTATTTAAGGAGGTTATGTTATGAACTTATATGTAAAATTTTTTATTGGTCTTTTTATTGGTTGTGTAGGATTTTTATTATCATTTATAATATGTGCTATATTATCTTGCCCTACTAATACTATGCTTTTATTTTGTGTTAGCTTTTTATTTATTATATTAATTTGTTTTATAGGTTTTTACATATCATATAATAACCTTCATCTTAAAATAAAAAAATACTTAAAAAAATCAATTTTTTTGATACTTTGTATCAAAAAATCTCTATTCCTATTATTTTTCAATATAAAATTTAAAACAAAAATCCATTTATAAATTTTATATTGAAAAATATAATTAAGATAATTAAAATATGTTTTATTATATAATATAAATAAAACATATTCAATAATTTTATCAACAAATTTTAAATAATGGACTATATAAAAATTATTATATATTAATAGCTACCATATTTTTTTCCAAGTATAATTTAGCTATTTCTAAGTCAATTGGCTCATCTATGTCTATTGAGTGATACTTATCCATTATATATCCATATTCATTATCTTTTAAATATTTATCATTTTTTATATCTTTAACATAATTTATATAAATAGCACCATTTAAAAGATAATACTTTTCCATTTTTTGTCTTAAACTTATATCGCTTTCTATTAATGGTGTTATTTTTCTATTTTCATCTATTTTTCTTATTAAAGTAGGATTTTTGTCTGTTTCACATACTGATAAAAGACTTGTTAAATTATTATTAATTAATATTTCTAATGCTTCATCTATATGTTTTTCATTTCTAAATGGTGATGTAGGCTGTAAAAGGACTAATATATCATAGTTTTCTCCTCTTTTTTTAAGTTCTTCTATTGTATATGTTATTGCTGTTATTACATTAGAATTATCTTCTGATAATTCTTTAGGTCTAAAAAATGGAACATTTGCTCCATAATTTGTAGCAACATTAGCTATTTCTTCACCATCTGTACTAACTATAACATTATCTATATATTTACTTTTTTTCCCTGCTTGTATAGTATACGACATAAGTGGTTTTCCACATAAATCTACTATATTTTTATTTTTTATTCCCTTGCTTCCTTTTCTAGCTGGTATAAAAGCTAAAACTTTCTTATTATTTATCATAATCTCACCTTAAAAGTTTATATCATAAAATTTTTTAATATTAGAGGTATTTTGGTTTAAAAACTGTTTTATATTTAACACTATATTTTCACAAGTATTTTGTTTCTCATAAGGATTTTTAAAGTTTTTTACTTGATTTTTAAAATTTTTATCTAAAGCTAGTATTATAGCTTTTTCTATTTCATTTTCATCTATACTACAATTTATAACGCTTTTAGAACAAACTCTTCCTTTTTGTCTATCACCTATATTTACAGTTGGTATATTAAAAGATGGTACTTCTATAATTCCACTTGAAGAATTTCCTACAACTGCATCAACAAATTGTAATGCACTAAAATAATTTAATTGTCCCATTGTATCAAAAGCTATTGTATTTTTATTTTTTGATACATAATCATCAATCATATTATTTATAATTCTTCCGTCTGTGTCTGCATTAGCCTTTGTAAAAATAATGTTTATATTTTGTATCTTACTAATAGCATTTAAAATAATACTAAATTGGTCTTTAGATGATTTTTGTTCTAAAGTTACCGGATGAAAAGTTAATATTATTGTGTTTTCTTTTATTTTAAAATTTAGTTTTTCTTCAAGTTCATTTTTATTAAGTAGTTTTAATTTTTTTATATTTTCTGTACCAATAGCACCTACATTAAAAACTGTACTAGGTTCTTCTCCTAGTTGTATTACTCTTTTTTTATACTCTTCTGTACTAGTAAAATGTAAATGGCTCATTTTAGTTATACAATGTCTTATAGCATCATCTATTGCACCTTCTGTTATTTCTCCTCCGTGCAAATGTGCTATTTTAATATTACAAACCATAGCACATATAGAAACTGCTAAAATTTCATATCTATCGCCTAAAACAACTAATAAATCTGGCTTTAATCTTTCAAAAACTTCTCCAAAGCTTATTATTGCAAGTCCAATAGATTTATTTATACCAATTTTAGTATCTGAACTTAAAAGCATCTCTACTTTTTCATCTATAAAAAATCCATCTTTTTCAATATTTTTATAAGTAAGTCCAAATTCTGTTGAGAGATGAGCCCCTGTGACTATTGTTTGTAAAACAAGCTGATTATCATTTTTTATAGCATTCATTATAGGCTTTAACAATCCATACTCTGCTCTAGAGCCTGTTACAACACAGATTTTTTTCATTATAATTCAATCCTTTCATCTTCAAAAAAATCTCTTTTTGCAACTTGTCCTAAAACATTATACCATTTCATTGGTGATATTCCATCTCCAGGTCGTTTTATTGCTAAATTATCTTCAGTAAACTTTTCACCTTTAGATATAGCACATTTAGCTACTATACTTTTTCTAGCTATAACAATATTTTTTTGTTCAGACTTAGATGGTATTTTTATACCATTACCTAAAGCCTTTTCTATGTTTCTAATACAATCTACCATTTGCTTTAGTTCATTTGGCTCAAGACTTGCCTTATGGTCTGGTCCTTCTAAATTTTTATCTAGTGTAAAGTGCTTTTCTATAACTGTTGCACCTATTGCTACTGCACCTATTGCTACTTCTATACCATCTGTATGGTCAGAATAACCTATAGGAAGTTTTAATTCATTTTTCATTGTTTTTATAGCCATTAAATTTACATCTTCCATAGGTGTTGGATACTCTGTGTTACAATGTAATACTGTAATATTTTTTTCTCCATATTTATTAAGGATATTTATAGCTTCTTTTACTTCTTCTAAGTTACTCATACCTGTTGATAGTATTATATTTTTATATATTTTACCTATTGCTTCTAAATATGGTAAATTTGTTATTTCACCTGAAGGTATTTTTACAGTATCTATGCCTAGTGATACTAATAATTGTGCACTTTCTATATCAAAAGGAGAAGATAAAAATTTAATATTTTCTTCATCACAAATATTTTTTAAATAAATATGGTCTTGTTCTGTTAGCTCAAGCTTTTTTATCATATTATATTGGCTTTCGTCTTTTTCTGTGTTTTTTATTTGATAATCTGCTTTTTTTGCATCTTTGGACACAAGTTTATCTGCCTTAAAAGATTGAAATTTAACAGCATCTACACCTGCCTTTTTTGCCTCCAAAATCATCTTTTTAGCAAGATTTAAATCTCCATTATGATTTACACCTATTTCTGCAATTATAAATACACTCATAAAAACTCTCCTTTTTAACCTAATCTATCGCCAATTTTTATTTTGCTATTATAGTCATATTCTATTATCTCTAACATAGTATCTCCTGTTTTTACATAAAAAGAGTTTTCTGCCTTACCTATAACTTGTCCTGGAATACATTTGTATTTTATAGCCTTATCAACAAGCTTAACTTTATTAATTTTAATAATATTTCCATTAATATAAGAAGTTGCCTTTGGTCCTGGTTCACAAATGGCTCTTACAAAATTAAATATATCTCTACTTGTCATATTCCAGTTTATAATTTCATCTCCATCTTTTCTAACTCCAAAATATGTTCCTATAGGGTGTATACTACTTTGTTTTATAACATTTAATTCATTTTTTTGAATTAGCTTAACTGCTTTATATAATAAACTTGCACAATTAATATAAGCCTTTTCTAATAAAGTTTTATAATTATCTTCATCTGTAATTGGATATATCTCTTGTAATATTATATCTCCTGTGTCTATTCCTTCATCAACATAATGAACAGTAATTCCAAACTCCTTTTCGTCATTTATTAAAACCCAATTTAATACATTTCTGCCTCTATAAAATGGCAACTTACCAGCGTGACAATTTATTATTTTAAGAGGAGTTAAATTTATTATCTTGTCCTTAAAAATTTGATTAAAAGACATAGAGACAAATAAATCACAATTATATTTTTTTAAAGTGTTAATAAAGTCGTCTGAATTAATATTGGGGCTACACAAAATATCTATATTATGTTTTTTAGCTAAATCAATTAATATTTTGTCTTTTTTATCATATCTTACACATATAAATTTAATATTTATTGATTTATCTTCTATAAGTTTTTTAAATGTATTATGCCCCCACGGGCCATCTGCAAAATAGCCTAAACTTAATACCCCCCCCCGATATTTTTAGCATCGTTTGGCTCTCTATTTTTTGTTTTGTAACTTTGTTCATATATATCTCCTTTTTTTATAATTCCATAAAGTTTGCTATTAGGTATTATATTTTTAAGAACTATACTTCCAGCTCCAATAACTGTATTTTTCCCTACATTTATACCTTGTATAATAGTAGAATTAGCACCAACAAATACATTTTCATCTACTTTAACACTTCCACATAGTATACTTCCAATAGAAATATGAGAAAATTCTCCAACATAACTTTCGTGCTCTATTATAGCCCCTGTGTTAATTATTGACATATTACAAACTTTAACATTAGAGTTTAAAACTGCTCTTTTACCAATAAATATTCCTTCACCTAACTCTACATTATTAGCAATAATAGCTGTTTTATCTATAATATTAGGCAATTTGAATCCTATATTTTTTACTATTGTATATAGTTTGTTTCTAACATTAGAATTTCCCATATATCCTATACATATAAATACATTTTTTATACCTTTATTATAAAATTCTTTTAAATTATCGTCTGTACCTAAAACTTTATATCCTCTATATTCTTGTCCTATTTTTTCTTTTATATCTATAATTCCATATATGCTATAAATACTACTATTTTCTATACTATCAATTATACTTTTGCAATGTCCTCCAAAGCCTATTAATAAAATATCTTCCATATTTATATTTCTAGCCTTTCTTTCATTTTTTCAAGTTCATCAAATTGTCCCATATCTAGCCAGTCTTCTTCTTTTAAAATATATGTTCCTATACTCTCACCTAATTTTATACATTTTTCTATTATTTCTGTAATGTGTATAAAAGTATTTTGTGGTATATATTCTAAAAACTTAGGCTCTATAATATATATTCCTGTATTTATTACAAATGAAAACTTAGGCTTTTCTTTCATTTCTATTATATTTCCATCTTTATCAATATCTATAACACCATATGGTAAATGTTGATTTTTCTCTACACAAATTACTGTAGCAATATTTCCCTTTTGTTTATGATGCTCTAGTATTTTAGAATAGTCATAATTTATTAAAACATCACAATTAGTTAAAAATATGGTATCTTTTATTTTATCTTTTAATAAATAAAGTCCACCACCTGTGCCTAAAAATGTTTCTTCATCTATAAAATTTATATTTTGCTCTATTTCGCAAAAGTATGTTTTGATAAAATTTTTTTTATAGTTTACTATCATATGAAATTCATTACAGCCATATTTTTGAAAACTGTCTATAATATGCTCAGTAATAGTTTTATCTCCTATTGGTATTAATGGCTTTGGTAATATATTTGTATATGGCTTTAATCTTGTCCCCTTACCACCTGCCATTATAACAACTGGTATATTTATTTTTTGTTTTAATTGTTTTATGTCCTTTTTTAAAAATTTAATATCAACAATTATATTATTATTATCTAAAATAGGTAAACTTGTAATCCCCTTTTCTTCCATATACTTTTTATATTTTATATTTTGATTTTGATATACATAATGTGGATTATAATTTCCTATATTTTTAATAGCTCCATTTAAGTCATAATTATTTATAATATATCTTCTTATATCACCATCTGTTATACTAGCTACTAATTTTCTTTCTTTACATATAAAAACTATTCCTTTTGCATTTTTATCTATTTTTTTTAGCACATTTAAAATAGTTTCATCTTCTGATACAATATAATTATCTAAATCCATATTAACCTCAACTATTTTCTATCATTTTTATTTTTTCACATACATATAGTACATCTTGGCTAGATAAATTTGAGCTACAAGGTATGTTTAATACTTTGTCGTAATAATAGTTTGCTTTTTCTATTTTATAAGATTGACAATCTTTATATGGTGATAAAGTATGAATTAATTTCCAAATAGGTCTTGTTTGAATTTTCATTTTTTGTAATTCTTTAATTAATACGTCTCTTTTTTCTGTTAAATAGGAATAAAACCAATAATTAACTCTACATTTTTCATTAAATTTTAATAGTTTTATATTATTTTTATTATATAAATTATAATTTTCTTCTTTTGTTTTAATAAATTCCTCTAGCTTTTCTAACTGTGCTAGTCCTACTGCAGCTTGTAAATTGGTCATTCTATAATTATATCCTATTTCATTATGAATAAAATATGTTTCATCATCTTTTGCTTGTGTTGATAAATATTTTATTTTTTTAGCAAGATATTCATTATTGGATACCACCATACCACCACCACCAGTAGTTATAATTTTATTACCATTAAATGAGTATATTCCTATATCTCCTATTGTTCCGGCATATTTCCCTACATATTTTCCTTCTTTATAAAATGTTCCTAAACTTTCAGTGGCATCTTCTATAACTTTTAAGTTATATTTATATGCTATATCCATAATTTCTTCCATATTTGCCATATTACCAAAAATATGAACAACTATTATTGCTTTTATATGTTTGTTAGTATGTCTATTAATCAATTTATCTTCTTTAAAAGTACATTCATTTTCACAAAATTGTCTTAACTTTTTAGGGTCTAAACAAAGGCTATCATCACAATCCATAAAAATAGGACTAGCTCCTATATACTTTACTGGATTTACTGCAGCTATAAATGTAAGAGTTGGTACAATAACTTCATCATCCGATTTAATGTTTAAGGCTAATAATGAAAGATGTATTCCTGCTGTTCCACTTTGACAAGCGACAGCATATTTAGCTTTTGTGTATTGTGCTATATTGTTCTCAAAATCTGTAATAAAACTACCAGCAGTAGAAACCCATTCATCTCTTAATGCTTTTTCTACATATTTTATTTCATTACCTTTTATGTTTGGTACAGATAGTGGTATTATTTTATCCATAAAATATCCTCCTTAAAATAAAAAGGTTATATGTTATAAATATCTACTTTATATTTATCTAAATTTTGTTTCATCCAATTTATAGTTTCTTTTATACCTTGTTCAAAAGTATATTCTGATTTCCAGTTAGTAAGTGATTTTATCTTTGTATTATCACCTAATAATCTATTTACTTCACTTTTTTCTGGTCTTAATCTTTTCTCATCACATATAATTTTTGCATTAGGATTTATTTGTGATATAATTTCATTTGCAAGTTGTCCTATAGAGATTTCATTATTTGTAGCAATATTTATTTCTTCACCAATAGTTTTGTCTGATTTAGCAATTTCATAAAATCCTCTAACAGTATCCTTAACATAATTAAAATCTCTAGTTGGGGTTAAACTTCCTAATTTAATTTCTTCTTTACCATCTAAAAGTTGGGTAATAATTGTAGGTATAATTGCTCTTGCCGATTGTCTAGGACCATAAGTATTAAATGGTCTTACTATTGAGATTGGCATTTCAAAACTTCGATAAAAACTTTCAGCAAGTCTATCTGCTCCGATTTTAGTAGCAGAATATGGTGACTGACCTTGATAAGGGTGATTTTCATCTATTGGTACATATTGTGCTGTTCCATATACTTCTGAGGTAGACGTTATTAAAACTTTAGATGTGTTAAAATCTCTACAAGCTTGTAATACATTTAATGTTCCTTTAATATTTGTATCTACATAAGAATCTGGTGAATGATAACTAAAAGGTATTGCTATTAATGCTGCTAGATGAAATACTTCATCCATTCCCTTTATAGCAGTTCTCACTCCATTAGGGTCTCTAATATCTCCTGAAAATATTTCTATTTGTTTTAATTTTTCTTTAGGTAATGTATCTAGCCACCCCCAGTTATTAAACGAGTTATAATAAGTAAATGCCTTAACCTCATATCCTTTTTCTAATAAATATTCTACTAAATGACTTCCTATAAATCCATCTGCTCCTGTAACAAGTGCTTTCATAAATAGTACTCTCCTTTTTAAATTAAATTACCTATATTCTAACAGATTTTTAAATTTAAAACCATTAAAATATAGGTAACTTTTAAATAGCTATATTAACTTTTACTAGCTCTAGCTAATTTCATAGCTTCTTTCCACGTATCTCTAAATAATCTTAAATATTCTAATATTTCATTCATTATTTCTATATCTTTTTTCATATTAGCTTCTGTAAGTCTTCTGTGCATATAATCATATGCTGCATATAGTTCGTGAGATATATCATAATCCATATTTAATGTCAGCTGAAATTCTCTAATTATGTCTTTAGTTTTTTGTATAGCTTTATTTGCAGAATAATAATCCTTTTTTTCTATTGCTATTATGGCTTGGTTTGCAAATTTTACAGCACCGTTATAAAGCATTAATGTTAGTTCTTCTGGTGTTGCTGTATTTACTGCATTTTCTTTAATTTTTGCATATGGATTATTATACAATTAAATCACTCCTTAATTTTAGCTTTTTTCATCTATTAATAGTCCTGCCATTTCCATTATCTTTGCTGCTAAGTCTAGACTTTCTTCTGATGGTATTTCTTTAATGATTTTTCCTGTTTCTGAATCTTTAATTTTTACAGTAACCCTATTAGTTTTTTCATGTATATCATATGAAAACTCTTTATTTGCTAACTTAAATTTATGATTAACCTCTGTTATTAATTTATCTAAGTTCTCTTTATTTATTGTGTTATTTTCTTGATAGTTATTGCTTTTATTTTCTTGAGTTTCATATTTATCATTATTTAGTTTATATTGATTGCTAGATTTAAGTGTATCATTAGTGTTTGTAATTGATATATTAGAATTTATTATATTATTAACTTCCATTTTAATAACCTCCATTTATCTAGAGCTATCAAACAAACTGCCAGCTACTATGTTTTCATATGTACCTAAATAACTATTGTTAACTTTAGACATAGATTTTACAGATTTTATATTATCTTTTAGCAATTTTAAAATAGACTCCATTATTTCTTTTTTTTCTCTATCTAATATAATTATGTTATTTATTATAATGTCATTTTTTTTAATAATATCATCAACTTCCTTGTGTAATATATTATTAAAATTTTCTTTTTTTAAAGTATTTATTTTATTTTCAATATAGAAGAGTTTATCATACATTTTTTCTCTATTATTTAGATAATATACTATTCTGTCTATTTCACTTTCATCTTTTTTAAAAGTTTTACTTTTAGTATATTCAAATATTTCATTAAGAATAGTATTTTTTTGTTTTAATAAATCTAAATAGGTTTCCATAAAACCACCTTATTGTCCAGTCATACCAAGTATGGCAGCCATTTGATTATTTTGTTGATTCATAGCAGCTTCCATTTTAGAAAACATTTGAAAGTATGCCATTTCTTTATTATACAGTCTTTCTCTCTCTTCTGCAAGTCTTTTTGTGATTTCTTCTAACTCTTTTGTTAAATCATTATTAGCAGCAGATGTAGTACCTTTTATACCAGCTTTTTTTCTTAAATATCCAGTTGAACCAATAGCATCATTTATACTATTTTTAATACTATCAGCTATACCATCTCCAGTTTTTGTAAATAGCTGTTTTACTTCATCTCCACGTTCTTCAAGAGCTTTTTTAAGCTTTTCTTCATCTAGTTCAAGTTTACCACCAGAATTCCAATCTTTAGATGTAGTAATACCTATTTCATATAAAGATATGGTTTTTCCACCAATATCAATAGATTTATAAACATTTCCTCTAAGACTAGATAAAAATTTATTTAAATGTTCATCGCCATTTAAAAGACCTGTTTTAGCCTTTTCTTCCCACTTTTCAATTTCATCATCACTCATAGCTTCTTTTTCATCATCAGTGAGAGGTTCATAATAATCATATTTGCTAGATTTAGGTCTTGTATCTGTTACAGCTGTGTTTATTTCTTCTATAAGTTTATTGTAGTCTTCAACAAATTCTTTTATCTTTTTAACTGCTCCATCAACATCATTTTTAGCTTCAAGACTTACTGAACCAGTTCCATTAATAGTAAAACTTATACCATTCATACTAATTTCATTAGATGGTCTAGTTGTCTGTATACCATCTACTTCAAATATGGCATCTTTTCCTTCAGTATATTTTGAATTTAAACTATTGTTTTTGTCTACAACATCTATTTTAGTAATATTTTTAAGGAAGTTTTGAGTAGTAGTATCACTTATTTGTATATCACCATTGGCTCCACTTTGAGTTGATTCTACATTAAATCTATTAGTAACTTCGTTAAAACTAAGTTTAACACTTCCTTCACTAGAATTAACTTTATTAATTAAAGTTTGAATTGTATCATCTTTATTTACTGTAACATCTTTACCACCAAAGTTTAAAGTTATCTCATCATTGTTACCAGCAAATAAATTATTAAAATCTTCACCAAAAACATTCGATAGTTTAGAAGTAAGTGTTATATTTGTAGTAGAATTTTTAACTCCTATTAAACTTAAACTTCCTGTTGGATTTAAAGTTTGTTTATTTTCACTACCACCATTAACTTTAATTGAAACTTCAGTTTCAGAATCTTTAGATTTATTTTTTATAACTAAGTCTTCACCAGATTTAGATACACTTATATATGAATTTAAATCTTTCTTTTCACCTAAACTATTAGTTGCTTCTTTAAGAGCTTCTTGAATTTTGCTAAGCTTTTTATCTTCTGTATTATCATCTGATGTAAATTGTACTTTTGCAGTATATCCATCTATACTTATTTCAAATTCATTAACTCCACTAGCTAAAGCCCCTTTTTGTGTAAAAGATACACCATTTGTTCTTTCGCTACCATCAGATACGCTTAAAGAGTGTCCATCTCCTGTTGGACTAAAAGTAAGTTTACCAGAACCATCTTTAGTAACTTTTACTTTTGCATCACCACTACTAGTAGTGCCAAAAGCTGTTTTTAGTTTATCATTAAGTACATCTTCTAGATTTTTTCCATTTAACTCATCTTTTGTTACATTTATTTCTTTACTAACACCATCTAGATTAAATTTTAAGCTAATATCTCCATATTGCTTTATACTGTTTTCAATATCAGTTGCAGTTTTATCTGTTGATATGTTGCTAGTTATTGCACCACCTGTTATACTTTCTGTTTCAGCCTTTTGTGTAACATTTATATTATATTTCCCACTGTTAGTTGTACTATTAATGGTAATTACATTACTATCTAGTCCTGTACTTGAGTCTTTTATACTTGTAGTATAATTGTTCCAAAATGAATCATATCCAATATTGTTGGATATATTACTTGTGCTAAACCACTTATCTTGAAAGCTTTGTATAGATGTTATTAATTGTCTATATGCCTCTTGTTGCCATGTTACTGTTGTTTGCTGTTTTTCAAGTCTAGTATATTTAGCACTTTCAGCTTTCATCATTTGGTCTATCATAGATTCTGTATCTATACCAGATAATCCGGTAACACGATTTACATTTGATGTATAAACTGCCATTATAAATCCCTCCTAAAATTAGTATATTGTTCTCTAAATAATATATCGACAAATAAAAAAAATAGTTTATATATTTTCTAATTTTATATTTAAGTTTTCTACATTTTCTAATATTTCATATTCTACTATATCAGCTATTAAATTATAATCTTCATTTTGTGTAGCTTCCAATATTTCTTCTACTTTTTCTTTAAAATTATTTTCATCTATATCTATATTATGAAGTTCTTTTGTAAGATTTAATCCTCTATAACAATATGCTAAACCATCTAATATATCAACTAAGTTATTAATATTGTTATCCTCTCTAATACTTTTAATAACACTCTTCATAATACTATTAACATTTTTTATATACTCTTTTATTTCATTAAACATTTCTTCCTTATTAAAATCACTCATATTATTCTCCTTAGTCTTCATAATTCATCTCTTCTTTTGCTATTTTTATTGTATTATCTATTGCTTCATAAATTTGTATGTATAATTTTTCATTCATAATAGCGAAATCTAGCTTTTCATTATCTGTTTTTTCTATAAAATAATATTTACTTATATCATTACTAAAAGTTTTAATTATACTCTTTACATCTTGATTTTCTTTTAACATAACATCTATTTTATCTAATCTGCTTATATAATTATTATTTTTTTTCAAGCCATTTGTAGAATATTTTATATTTTTTGTTATTTTTTTAGATAAGTCTACAGCTTCTTCTGATAATTTTTTCATATCTTTAAGTTCTTCGTAAATAAGTTTAATATTTTCATAAACTGTTTCTCTATTTATAAATTTATCAATAGTTTTATTTGTTTCATAATACTTATTTAATATACTTTTTATATCACAATATTCTTCTTTACAATACTTATCTATAGCTTCTCTAAGAGTAATAGTTTCTGCCCCTTCTATGGGTAACCCACCTTCTGTTGCATGTATAAGTTTTACATTCTCAGGCAATTCTGATGTAAACTCATCAAACCAAAGCTTAAATCCATAAAAAGGAATATTAGTATACACTGTATTACCATATATATCTTTTTCTTCCATATCATAATTATGGTATGCCTTATAACTATTTGTTATTTTGTGTACTGTTCCTTCTGCATGGATTTTCTCTTTTGTCCAACAAAAATCTTGCCCTATAAGTATTATTTTAGAAGCTCCAAAATATTTAGCTGTGCTTGTGGCAAAACTAGATACTGTTCCTCTTATTGACAAATAATCTCCTTTAATTTTATCTTCCAATACTCTTGATAACCATACTTCTCCTTCAGTAAAATAAATTATTTTTTTTGATTTATGCTTTTGTAAAAGTTCTTTATTAGTTGACTTTAAATATATAAGTGGTATATTGGCTTCATATTCTTCTATTCCGTATTGCTTACTATCTAAGCTAACTAAAAAATTAGGAGTTATTCCTTGTTTTTCTAATACTTTTGCTGCTGAAAAACAACATATTATACAAACTTTTCCTTCTATTTCCTTTAACAAATGAACATTTTTATTAAGAGAAGGACCAGCACCAACTACTATTATAGGTTTATCTTTAAATACATCTTTAAAATCAACTATATTGTAAGAACTTAATACGCTATCTATATTACAAAAAATACTTTTAGTCCAATCATCTTTAAATTTTTCCAATGTATTTAAATGTGTCATGTCTCTATTTATAAGCTCTTTTACTTCTTTCATAAATTTTACTGTTTCTTCTAAATAAAGCTCTTTATATGCTGGCAAAATTTCCACTTTTTTGTCAGCTGGTTTACCCAATATGATTTTCTTCATTTCTTCCAAATCAAATAATAATACAAAATTTATATTATTTAATATATCACTAATATCTATATTTTTCATTACTATATCAAATAATTCCTTGTCTGGCTCATATATTATCATATTATCTGTTTTATTAATTTTTTTAATAATTTCTTTTATATAATAAGCTAATCCAAGTCCAAAATATATAATAAGTGTACCGTATCTAAGTTCAAGTTTTTCATATTTTTTTTCAGCCTCTTTTATAGGACTATATTTACTATGTAAATATATTTTTCTACCATTATTTTCTATTTGTATAGTTTTATTACCATCTTTTGTATCCTCTAATTTATTTTCATATTTATTGTTATTTATTGGTTCATAATCTACATTATATCGTTGTTTATAAGCTTTTATATTTTTTTCATAAACTTCCTTGTTCATTGTTTTACCTCCATATAATACCTTATACTTATATAAGGATAAATTTATATTATATTTACCCTTATATAAGTATAAGGGCTAATATTAGCCCTTATATCAAAATTTATTTAACTATTATCCTAATAATTGAGTAATAGATTGTGGTGCTTGATTAGCTTGAGCAAGCATAGATGTAGCAGCTTGTTGTAAAACGTTAGCAGCCGTTAAATTCATCATTTCTTTAGCCATATCTGTATCTTCAATACGAGATTTAGCAGCTGATAAGTTTTCACTAGACACATTTAAGTTTTTAATAGTATAATCAAGTCTGTTTTGAGTAGCACCTAATTTAGATCTTTGTTCAGCAACTGTTGCTAATGCACTATCTATAGAATTTAAGAAACCTGACCAAGATGCTCCACCAATAGAATCATTACCTTGAGCTAAGTCACTAACAGCAATTCTTATATCATCACCAAATGATGAATGTAATATACTAGCTTCCATGTTTCCAATAGATACTGTAATGTTTTGACCACTATTAGCACCTATTTGGAAATGTAAACCTGCTGAAGCACAACCATTAGTAAGTTGTTGACTATTAAATTCTGTTCTAGCAGATATAGCATCAATTTCATTATAAAGTTGTACCATTTCCTGAGCGATTTTTTGTCTATCTTCATGTGTATTAGTGTCATTACCTGCTTGTACTGCAAGTTCTCTAATTCTTTGTACCATGTTTGATACTTCTGTTAAAGAACCCTCAGCAGTTTGAATTAAGCTTGTAGCATCTTCTGCATTTTTAGCAGCCATATCAAGACCTTTAATTTGAGCTCTCATTTTGTCAGAGATAGCTAAACCTGCTGCATCATCAGCTGCAGAGTTGATTTTTTTACCAGATGATAATCTTTGACTAGCTTTAGATTGGTTAGCACCAACCATAGCTAAGTTTCTATGAGAGTTTAATGCTCTAATGTTTGTGTTAATAACTGTATTAATTGCCATAATAAAATTCCTCCTTGAATAAATTAATAATCTTCCTTGATTATTAATTATAACTTTATAAAATTATAATTTTGAAATGATAACATTGGCCAATTTTTATCTTTCAATATATATATCGAATAAAATTTTATATACTTAACCCCTTTTATAAAATTTTTTATAAAAATTTTAATTTAATATTAAAATTAAGCTATTTTCATATTAAATATAAACCTAGTTGACGTTAATAAAAAATTTTATGTATTTTTATTTTGACGCATTTTTTCAAACCATTCTGCTGTTTTAGGGTCTAGATTATCAAAAAGCATATTATTTTTAATAGGTTTTATTTCTTCTATTTTTTTAGATACTTTTTTTGCCATAAATCTTACATCTGCTCTAAGTTCTGTTGCAGATACTCTAATAGCTCCCGAGCCCATAATAATAATTTGTTCTAGTCTGTCTGAGGTAGCTACTTTTACAACATAGTCTTTTACTAAATCTTTAGTTATTCGTTCTATATAGTTATCGGCAGTTTCTGCCTCTTTAGTATAGACAATATATGTTTTACCTATTTTTTCAAGACTTCCTCTATTTCCTTTTACCATATGGGCATCAAAGACAATAATAAGTTCTATACCTTTAGCCCCTTGATAATTAGAAAGGATAGATATAAGTTTATCTCTAGCATCTTCTAATGAATATTCACATATTTTTTTCAAATCTTCCCAAGCAAATATTATGTTATAGCCATCTACAAGTAAATATTCCTTTTTCATAGGCTATCTATCCTTTATAAAAATTTTCTTTGTCTTACAACCTCATACATTAAAAGACCTGCAGCAACAGAGGCATTTAAAGATTCTATATTACCATACATAGGTATTTTAACTGAATAGTCACAACTTTCTTTAACAAGACGAGATACTCCGTCTCCTTCACTTCCTATAACTATACCAATAGGCCCTTTTAAGTCAGCTTTAAAACATTCTGTACCTTTCATATGGGCACAAGCTATCCAAAGTCCGTGTTTTTTAAGTTTTTCTATTTCTTTAGATATATTATTAACTCTAGCTACTGGTACATATTCTAAGGCACCTGCTGAAGTTTTGCTAACAATAGCAGTAAGTGATACTGCTCTTCTTTTTGGTATAATAACGCCGTGAGCACCAACAGCATCGGCAGTTCTTATTATAGCTCCTAAATTATGCGGATCTGTTATTTCATCTAATATTATAATAAAAGGGTCTTCTCCACGTTTTTTTGCATTTTCTAATATATCTTCTACCTCACAATATTCGTGAGCTGGACAAAGTGCAATTATTCCTTGTGGATTATTGGTTCTTTTCATTTGTTCCATTCTAAGTTTATCTATCTCTTGAACAATAATTCCACGTTCTAACGCCTTTGCAACTATTACTTTTAAAGTACCTTCTATTTCGCCTTTTTTAACAAATATTTTATCTATTGTTTTGTTGTGGTTTAAGGCTTCTAATACGCTGTTTCTTCCTTCTAATTGAAAGCTTTCTTCTTCAAATTCATCTTTACGTAATTGTCTTTTATTATTTGGCTTAGTGCCTTTATTAATTTTTTTGTTTTTATTTTTCTTTTGCTTTTTCATATTTTCACTCCTAAATTATCCATTATTTCTAAACATATTTTAAAAAGTTCATCTATTCTTTTTTGTTCTCCTTTTAGATAAAGATATCCAAAAAGTGCTTCTAAACCTGTTGCATTTTTATAATCTATCATTGTTGAATTTTTTGCCTTTGTGTTAGAATGGGCGTTTCTTCCTCTTTTAAGTATACTTACCTCTTCTTCAGTAACTATATCTAAAAGTCCTCTATACATTTTAGATTGACTTGTAGCATTAACTAAAGCTTTAGCCTTTTGATGCAGTTTATTAACTGGCATATTAGCTTGTTTTAAAATATATGTTCTAACACAAAGGTCAAATATACAATCTCCCATATATGCAAGTGCAAGTGGAGAGTACTGTCTTATATCTATTTCTTTGTTATCCATTATTCTTTACTCCATACAACACCAGCAGAGGTATCTCTTAAAATAATTCCTTTTTCTTTTAAACTATCTCTTATTTCATCTGCTAATTTATAATCTTTATTTTTCTTAGCTTCTTGTCTTTTTACAATTAATTCTTCTATTTCTTTTTCATCTATATTATTGTTTTCTTGTTCTGTTTCATAAAGTATACCTAAAACATTACAAAGGCTCATTATTTCATCTAATAGTGTTTGTAAAAACTTTTTAGATGACTTTTCTGATACATTAGAGTTTATAAGTCTTACTATTTCAAAAATACAAGTAATAGCATTAGAGGTATTAAAATCATTATCCATTTCTTGTTCAAAATTATGTTTATATTTTTTAATATTTTCTAATATATCACAATTTTTTTCTTCATCTGTTGTTTTTTCTATTAATGTGCTATTAATAAGATGGTTAAGATTTTTTACACAGTTTTTAATCCTATCTAAACTTTTTTTACTAGCTTCTACTGCCTCTCTACTAAAGTTTATAGGCGCTCTATAATGACCACATAAAATAAAAAATCTTATTACATCATAAGGGACTTCTTTTGCTATATCTCTAACAGTAAAAAAGTTACCTTTAGATTTGCTCATTTTTTCATTATCTATGTTTATAAATCCATTGTGTATCCAATATTTTGCAAATGGTTTATGGTTACAACATTCACTTTGTGCTATTTCATTTTCGTGATGAGGGAATATTAAATCTTCGCCTCCTGCGTGAATGTCTATTTCTTCACCTAAATATTTTTTAGCCATAACAGAACATTCTATATGCCAACCTGGTCTGCCTTCTCCCCACGGAGATTGCCACGCTGGTTCACCTTCTTTTTTAGGTTTCCAAAGTACAAAGTCTGTTTCATTTTTTTTAGCTTCATCTAATTTTATTCTAGAACCTATCTCTAACTCATCTAATTTTTTACCCGATAATTTTCCATAATCTTTAAAAGAAGTGGTGTCAAAAAATACTGTACCATCAACTTCATAAGCGTTTTTTTGTTCTATTAAAGTTTTAATCATTTCTATTATTTCTTTTATTTCTTGAGTTACTCTAGGGGCATAGGTAGGCTCTTTTACATTTAATGCTTTTGCATCTTTTAAAGCCTCGTCTATATATCTATTGGATATAACCTCCATAGATACTCCCTCACTATTAGCTTTATTTATAATTTTATCATCTATATCAGTAAAGTTTTGAACATAGTCTACACTATATCCTTTATATTCAAAATATCTTCTTATTGTATCAAAAACAATATATGGTCTTGCATTACCTATATGTATATAGTCATATACAGTAGGTCCACAAACATACATTTTAACTTTATTTTCTTCTAATGGTATAAATTCTTCTTTTTGTCTAGTTAAAGTGTTATATAATTTCATACTTTCCTCCTAATATATATTATTTTTTATTTAAAAGACAAACTGCACTAGCACTTATTCCTTCTAATGCTCCGGTAAATCCAAGTCCTTCTTCTGTTGTTGCCTTTACATTTATTTGGCTTTTATCTATGTTAAGACACATAGCAATGTTTTCTTCCATTTTGTCTATAAATGGACGCATTTTTGGGGCTTGTGCTACGATTGTAGAATCTATATTTATTATTTCATATCCATCATCTTTTAAAATATTATATACATTTTTTAAAAGTTCTAAGCTACAAATATTTTTAAATTTGTCATCATTATCTGGAAAAAGTTTACCTATATCACCTTTTTTAGTGGCACCAAGTAGACTATCTATAATAGCGTGAACTAATACATCAGCATCAGAATGTCCTAATAGCCCCTTTTCATAAGGTATTAATACTCCACCTATTATAAGGTTTCTATTTTCTACAAGTTTATGTACGTCGTATCCATTGCCTATTCTAATATTCATAAACACACCTCACAATTTTGCTTTATATAGATTATACATTAAATTAGTATAGTTTTCAATGTATAATCTATATAAAGATTGGTACTTAAATAAAAATATTATATATAAATGTTATTAATATACACATTAAAGCTCCAATTATTGTAGGTATAAAAAATGAAATTAAAGTCCATTTTATACTTTTTGTTTCTTTTTTTATAGTAAGGCAAGTTGTAGAGCAAGGCCAATGAAATAGAGAAAATATTAACATACATATAGCAGTATTTATAGTCCACCCATTTGATAATAAAAGTTCTTTTAATTTATATATACTGTCTATATCTACAAGGCTTCCTGCTCCTATATAACCCATTATTATTATAGGAAACACTATTTCATTTGCTGGAAATCCTAATATAAAAGCCATTAATATAACTCCATCTAGTCCCATAATACTAGCTATTGGGTTTAAAAAGTCTGTTATATATAATAAAATAGTTTTATCAGCTATTGTTATGTTAGCCACAAGCCATATTATAAAACCAGCTGGTATAGAAACTATAACGGCTCTGCCTAATACAAATATTGTTCTATCAAAAATAGACCTTACTATTGTTTTTAAAATTTCTGGTCTTCTATATGGTGGTAACTCTAATGTAAAGTTAGTAGGTATTCCTTTCAAAATAGTTTTTGACAAAATATTAGATACTATAAGTGTCATACATACACCTAATAATATTACACATATTAAAAATAAAGCTGACAAAATTGAACTATAAAATCCTAACACACCACCTAAAAAAAACATTGATATAATAGATATTAAAGTAGGAAAACGTCCATTACAAGGTACAAAATTATTAGTTATAATAGCTATAAGCCTTTCTCGTGGACTATCTATTATTCTACAACCTGTTATAGCACAAGCATTGCAGCCAAATCCCATACACATAGTTAAAGCTTGTTTTCCACAGGCATTACATTTTTTAAACACTTTATCCATATTAAAGGCTATTCTAGGTAAATATCCTAAATCTTCTAATAGAGTAAATAAGGGGAAAAATATAGCCATAGGTGGTAACATAACTGAAACAACCCACGCTACAACCTTATAAACGCCGTCTACAAGCATACTTATTACAAATTGGGATACACCTAAATATTCTAACATACTTTTTAAATTATCTTCTAATGAGAATAAAATATTTGATAATAAATTAGATGGATAATTAGCTCCTACAATTGTTATCCAAAATATTAATCCTAATAATAAAATCATAATTGGTATACCAATACTTTTACTTGTTATCCACTTATCTATGTTTATATTTTGTTTATAATAGTCTTTATCTTTATAAACAACTGTTTTATTAACTATTTTTTCACAATTATCATAAATTCCTTTTGTTATACTGTCTATAACATTAATATTATTATCTCTAAGATATTTTTTTGCTTGTTCTATACTATTTAATACATTTTTGTCTTCTAAAAGATTAAAGTTAATATAATTTTCTATATTTTTTATTATTTTTTTATTACTTTCTAAGAGTTTTATACAAATCCACTTTTTATCTAATTTTTTTGTATTTATATGTTTTAAGCTTTCTTTTATAATATTTATACTATTTTCTATATGTTCATTATATTTTATACTATACGCTTTATTTTCTTTATTATTATCTATTTTTTCTAAAAGTTTATCTATACCTTGCCTTTTTCTTGCACTTATTCCTACTACGTCTATGCCTAATATTTCACTTAACTTTTCTATATTTATATTTATCCCTTTCTTTTTGGCTTCATCTAAAAGATTTATACACAAAATAACATTTTTTCTAACCTCTATTGTTTGTAAAACAAGAGATAAATTTCTTTCTAAAGCTGTAGCGTCACAAACCATTATTATTTTATAAACGTCTTCAAAGCATATAAAATCCCTTGCCACTTCCTCATCTTTAGACTGACTTATTAAAGAATACGTTCCTGGTATATCTATAATTGTATAATGTTGATTATTATAGTTAAAATATCCTTTTGAATTAGTAACGGTTTTTCCAGCCCAATTACCTGTATGTTGTTTCATACCAGTTAAATAGTTAAAAACTGTACTTTTTCCAACATTAGGGTTACCTGCAAGAGTTAATATTTTATCTTCTTTCATAACTATACCCTTTCTACTAATATATTTTCTGTTATTTCTTGTCTAAGTGCTATTGTTGTACCTTTTATAAAATAAGCCTTTGGGTCATTTAAAGGGCTTTTTAAAATGCACTTAATAACAGTTCCGTCTATAAATCCTAATTCTTGAAGTCGTCTTTTTATGTTTTCTTCTAAAAATATTTTTCTTATATATCCACTTTCACCAATTTTTAAATTATTAAGCATTATTCTATTCATATTAATTATCCCCCTTAATATATTTAGTTTAAGGAAACTTTTATATAGTATATTAAAATAAAATATAAAGTGTTACTAATAAAGGAGATGATATTATTTTTAAAACACAAAAAGCCTATGATTTAGAAAGAACAGCTTCTATAACCTTTGCTATGGAAGACTATATAGAAATGATATATAGAACAAATAAAGAAAATATTAAAATAACAGAACTTGCAAGTTTATTAAATATTAAAGCATCATCTGTTTCTAAAATGATTGAAAAATTAAAAGATTTAAACTTAGTAGAAAAAGAGAAATATGGATTAATATATTTAACTAAACAAGGTAAAGATTTAGGTAGTTATCTTTTAAAACGTCATAACATACTTTGTAAATTTTTTAATATAATAAATAAACAAGATGATTTATATTTAGTAGAACAAATAGAACATTTTTTTGATAAAAATACAATAAATAATATAGAAAATTTTTTAAAAAATATGGAGGTAAAAAATGATTAAATCAAAAAAAATAATAATTAATATACTTGTGATATTTATATTGTTACTTTGTTTATTTTTTTCTTTTAAATACCTTTATAATAATGCAGAGCCTTGTTTTAATGAAGATAACGGTATAAAATTGCCTGTTATAATGTACCATCATATATCTAAAAAGCAAAAACTTTTAAATGATTTTGCAATAACTCCAGAACAGTTTGAAAAAGATATGTTATACTTAAAAGAAAAGGGGTATGAAACAATAAGCGTAGAACAACTTTTAGACTATGTATACAACAATGCACCTTTACCAGAAAAACCTGTTATGATAACTTTTGATGATGGTCACGAAAGTTTTTATGAATATATATATCCTATATTACAAAAGTATGATTTAAAGGCTATTTTATCTATTGTAGGTTCTTTTACAGATACTTATAGTGAAAATGAAGACCATAATATAGATTACTCTTATTTAACGTGGAAACAAATAAATGAAATGGCTGATAGTCCTTATGTAGAAATAGGTAATCATACATATGATTTACATAGTCTAGACAAAGGCCGCAAAGGTTGTAGTAAAAAAAGTGGTGAAAGTGTAGAACAATATAAAGAATTTTTAACTAAAGACGTATTAAAATTACAAGATGAAATATTAAATTATACAAGTTATAATTCAAATATTTTTACATATCCTTTTGGTAGATATTCTAAAGAAACAAAAGAAATCATTAAAGAGTTAGGCTTTTCTGTTATTTTCACTTGTGCTGAGGTTGTAAATGTTGTAGATAAAGATAATCCTGATTTTCTTTATAACTTAGGTAGATTTAACCGTCCTAATGGCACAAGTTCACAAGAGTTTTTCAAAAAAATTATAGAAAACTAAAAAGGCTAGTATACTAGCCTTTTTTTAATTAACCCAATTAAGCTATGACTTTATTCTTCAAAATTGTTTTAATTATATTGTAATTTCAAAAATTATAAAGTTATTGAAGAAGAATAATAGAAGTAGCTGTTTTTTATATAAAATATCAAAAAAATTAATTATAGTGGATTATTTTTCATATGATTAATAAGTTCATCAACTGTTGTAAATGCTATACCTGTAACAGAATCTGCACAACCATAGTATATACATATTCTTCCTGTTTCTGCGTCTGTTAATGTTGCACATGGGAATGTAACATTTGGTACATCTCCTACACATTCATATAATTCCTCTGGTCCTAAAATATAATCTTTAGAACGCATTTTTACTTTCCAAGGCTCATTTATATCTAATAATGCACAACCCATACGATATACAAATCCATTACAAGTATTTATAACTCCGTGATATATAAGTAACCAGCCTTCATCTGTTTCAATAGGAGTTGGTCCTGGTCCTATTTTTGTTATTTGCCACGCACTTGTATCTCCTGGTACTGTACCCATTACATATCTATGTTTGCCCCAATATGTTAAATCTGGACTTTGACTAAAGAATATATCTCCAAAAGGTGTATGCCCTGTATCACTTGGTCTACTTACCATTGCATAGTTACCATTTATTTTACGTGGGAATAATACTCCATTTCTGTTATATGGTAAAAAGGCATTTTCTAATTGATAAAATGTTTTAAAATCAAATGTGTATGCAACACCTATTGTAGGTCCGTGATATCCGTTACACCAAGTTATATAATATCTATCTTCTATAAAGCATACTCGTGGGTCATATCTATATTCTCTTTTTAAAATTTCTTCATCTTCACCTTCAAATTTAATAGGTTGATGATTTATTTCCCAATTAATACCATCTTTACTAAATCCTGCAAATATATCCATACTAATAGATTTACTATCACATCTAAATACACCAGCAAATCCATCTCCAAATGGCACTACTGCACTATTGAACACACTATTAGATGATGGTATTGCTCTTCTTCCTATTATTGGATTTTGGCTATATCTCCATACTGGCATTGTATATCCCTCTGGTTTATCTTGCCACGGTATATTTTTTAATGAATTTCCTATTATTTTTGTCATTTTAAATCTCCTTTTTAAATTTAAACTTTTCTTCTGTAATAGATTTATTTACATAATTAATGTTATGTTCATTGTTTTCAAACTTTATTTCACAAAGATTATATTTATCACTTAAATAATCATTTGTTTCACCATCATCATAATAATATAATGTACTAGCTGTATCTCCATAAATTTTAAATGTTACCTCATCTGGTCTATTTTTAATATTTTGATACTCTTTTTCATAGACAGGTATTATGGCTCCTTCTTTTACAAAAACTAAAATTTCATCTAATTCACATTGTAAATTATAAGATTTGCCACCTTCATATTTTTCATTAGTAAAATAATTGTACCAATTACCTTTTGGTAGATACACAACTTTTCTTCTTTCCCCTTCGTATAAGACAGGAGCAACTAGCATACTATTTCCAAACATAAATTGTTCTTTTTTATCTAAAAGATTTATGTCATTAGGAAATTCCATAATCATTGGTCTAAATATAGGAAAACCAAGTTTATGAGATTGATAATATAAGTTATAAAGATAAGGCATAAGTTCATATCTAAGTTTTATACATTTTTTTGCTATATCTTCTGCTCTTTTACCAAAAGCCCACGGTTCTTGTCTTCTAGTATACATATTAGAGTGATTTCTAAATATTGGTAAAAATGTCCCAAGCTGGTTCCACCTTATAAACAATTCTTCTGTACTATCTAAACCAAATCCAGCTACATCATTACCTACAAAAGAAAATCCACTAATACCTAAATTACAATTCATAGTAATAGACATTCTAAGTTGTTGCCACAAACTCATATTATCTCCAGTCCATACTGAAGAATATCTTTGTCCACCAGCATAAGTTGCTCTTGTCATAGAAAATCCTCTTTTATTAGGATACAGTTCTTGTTGTGCCTCACAAGAAGCTCTACTCATTTCAAATCCATATCTATTATGAAACTCCTTATGCTCAATTATGCCATAGTCGCTGTTGTGTAGACAATTTTCTAACATAGTTTTATAATCATTATTAAATACACAAGGTTCATTCATATCATTCCATATACCATCTATGTTATATTTTGATATAAATGCTTTAAGCTCTTCTTTCCACCATTTTCTACATTGCTCATTAGAAAAGTCTGGAAAGGCACTATCCCCTGGCCAAACTGCGCCTACAAATATTTTACCATCTAATGTTTTTGTAAAGTAATCCCCTTTTAAGCCTCTGTTGTATATACCATAGTTTTCATCTACTTTTACACCAGGGTCTAACATAGTTATAGTTTTTATGCCTTTTTCTTTAAAACTAGATATAGCCTTTCCTATGCCATCAAACTCAGGAGATTTAAAAGTCATTACTCTAAATCCGTCCATATAATCTATATCTAAATATACTACGTCAATAGGTATGTCTTTTTCTTCAAATGTGTTTAATAGCTCTTCTACTTCTTGTTTAGAAAAATAACTAAATCTACATTGTTGATATCCTAAACTCCATAAAGGTGGCATATCCATTCTACCAGTTAATAAAGTATATCGTCTAACTACATCTTTAATATTTTGTCCAAATATAAAATAATACTGTATTTGTCCACCATTAGCACCAAAAAATATTCTGTCTTTGTGACTTTTACCCATATCAAAATAGCTTCTAAAACTATTATCAAAAAATATACCATATGTATGATTTTCTTTTAAGGCTACATAAAAAGGTATGGTTTTATAATACATTGTAGAGTTATCATCTGTTTCTGGGTCATCAGTATTATAATTTTCAATATAACACCCTTTTTTATTAAGCTCTCCACCCTTTTCTCCAAAGCCATAATAAGCAAGAGCGTCATTTTCTTTAGTTACATATATATTTCCATTTTCATCTATAAAACTTGGTTGAAAATCTCTACAAATAATATTTTTATTCAAATCTAAAAATGTTATTTCTGTTGTATATTTATCTATATAAATATACCCTTGTTCACATTTTATAACAATATTATTTTGTTTTTCCTCTACTTCTATATTATTGGAAAATTCATTATAACAAACTGCTCCTGTTTGTCTAGCTTGTTCATAAATTTCTCCAATAAATATCTTAACTATTCCCTCTTGATAAAAAGATAAAGTGATCATACGATTAGTAAAATTTAAGTAAACATTATTATCTACAATTTTATACTCTCTAAATTGTATTGGTTTACCAACATAAGACTTGAATTGTTGATTTAATATTTCACGGTATTTTAATTGCTCCATATTAAAATCTCCTTTTTATTATTTTTATTTATTATATTATACACAATTTTACAGATTAATACTACTAATAAAACTAATATATTTTTAATTATAAAAAATAATAGGAATAACAAGTTTTTAATATAAAAATTAAAAATTGATATTCCTATTAAGTCAAAACTTTGCTCTTAAAATATTAATTATACTTTAATTATTGAGCTTGTTTCCATTCATCCAACTGTCTTTGAGCCTCTTCAATAACCTTATCTATATTTTGAGCTTTTAATTTATCGTTTAGTTTAACTAAATATTCATCAATATCAACAGAACCACTATAAATTGTAGCTTTAAACTCTTCCATAACATTGTTTATAGCTGCAAGTTCATTTGTTACAGGTGTAGTATCAAACTTAAATCCTAATAATGGAGAAGACTGTGCATTATCATTAAATGTTTTAAATTCTTCCCATTTAGTTTCTGGTTCACTATCTAAAGTATAAGTGTTAAATAAGTTACCACCTGCAAAATAAGGTACAGAGTAGTTTTTAGAATTTTCAGGGTCTAATGTAATTGAATTGTCAGTAGCTTTTGTATAATGAACCCCTTCAATACCATAGTTTAATAAGTTTCTAATATATGAATCTGTGTTTACAAGATTAATAAACTCAACTGCTTTATCTTTGTTTTTAGAGTTATTAGATACAGCTATCATAGCACCTGTTGTAGAATCGTTAGTAACTATACCGTCCATAATAGAACTAGATACTACCTCATATCCTAAATCTTTACTCCATAAAACGTCTGCATAAGGTTGACCATCACCTTTTGTTACAAATCTTTTAACAGATTTATCATCTTGAGCAGTAGCAGAGTCACCATTTATATAACCAGCTTGATAATATTTTCTTAAAGTTTGTAAAGTATCTTGCATTTTTTGAGTGTCAAAAATACTTTTAACAGTTAAACTATCATCACCAATTTCTACACCAACAGGATTTACTATAAAGTCAAAATATTGAGGTGGAGAGAACCCTTTTGTTATATATAAAGGTACAACATCTGGTTCGTTTTCTTTAATAACTTGTAACCAAGGCTCTAAATCTTCAAGGCTATGAATGTCTTGATATGGTATGTTGTATTTATCTACATATTCTTTAGTGAAAACCCACATAGGAAGAGTAGATATTTCTTTTTGGTTTGGAGCGGCATAAATTTTTCCATCTATTGTAGCACCTTCCCAAAATCTTTGGTCTATTGCATCGTACATACCTTTAGCTGTTGTTTCAAGATAAGGTGTTAAGTCTAAGAAAGCACCTTTTCTAGCATTACCAAGGTAGTCACCTGCCCAAGAACAAGTGAAAGCAAGGTCAAAATCTTCACCTGAGTTAATAATGATAGACATTTTTTGAGTATAGTCACCAAAGTCAATATATGTCATATCTAAGTTAACACCTATTTTTTCAGCTAAATATTTATTAGCCTCGTCTAATACCATTTGTTTGTCTTTAGGCTCTGCACCTATTGTATAATATTTTAATGTTACAACATCTCCATTTGATGCTGTACCATTATTTGATGAGCTACTACAACCAGCTAAAGCAGTTGCACCAAGAGCTACTGTTAATGCTAAAGTAGCAAGCTTTTTCATTTTTTTAAATATCATTTTTTTACTCCTTTCATAATTATGTAAAATGATAAGAAAATAACTTATCATTTTACTATTTTTATAATTAAGCTATAACTTTATTTTTCAAGATAAAATTATAAACTTATTTTTACTTTTATAATATTATTTTAATTTAATTTTAAATGTTTTAATTTCATAAGGTTTAATTTCAAATGTAAACTCTTTGTCGTTAGCTTTAATTTCTTCAATGTTATTTTCCATAAGGTCACATTCAAATAATTTTTCTATTGTTTTAAATAAACTTAATTTAGCAATTGTTCTTTTGTTATGATATTCATATACTCTAATAATTAAGTCTTGTGTATCTTCGGCTTTTTTAATAACCTCTATCATAACGTTTTCTTTATCTACATTTACAAGACTAAGCTCTTTATCTAAAATACCACTATGTGCATCTTCTACAATAGTAACTAAAGGATTGTTTAAATTGTACGCTTGTATAGCAGTATTTGCCTCTCTCCAATCGTTCATATGTGGATAAATAGAGTAAGTATAGTAATGAACTTCTTTGTCTGCGTCTGGATTAGGGTCACAAGTAGATTTTATAAGAGTTAATCTCATATCACCTTCTATAATATCGTGACCATATTTAGAATCGTTTAACATAGACACGCCAAATCCTTCTTCAGATAAATCTGCCCATTTATGACCACAAACTTCAAATCTAGCTATATCCCAACTTGTGTTATTGTGTGTAGGTCTTTTTACATTACCATATTGTATTTCATAAGTAGCTTCATTTGTGTTTATGTCAATAGGGAAACATACTTTTAATAATACGTCTTTTTCTTTCCAGTCTACAACATTTTCAAAGTCTACTCTTTCAATATCTTTATAAACGTGCATATATTGAGTAATTGTAGAGGTTAAAAATTTTCTTTCTATTTTTAAAGTAGCTCTAACAGGTCCATTTTCTATAACCTCAGCACTTTGTAAGTCATCTACTAACCACATTTTTTCTTTATAGAAAATATCTATATCCCAGTTATCAAAGCACATAGGTTTGTCTTCAAAGGCTTGAAGCTCATTACCTACTCTACCTTGTTTTAATAACTCTCTATTAGATTTTTTATGAACAAAAGATATAATATTTGCTTTTTCATCAAGAGTTATTTTAAAGAAATCATTTTCTATGTTAGATTTAGTACAGTTTAAAACAGCTTTTTCACTTTCTTCGTCTACAAGTTTAAATGATTTATATCCATTAGCTGGAACATTTTTAGCAAAGAAAATAACTTTATTATCTCTTGTTACTTGACAATCAACTTTGTTGTTGTTTTCATCTAATACAGCTACATTTTTAAATCCTTGTGGTATATCAAAAGTAGCAACGTCACTTCTTTCAAAGCCTAATGTATTATTTACAACAACGCTCTTAGCATCTAAATTAATTTTAGAAGCAAGTTTTTTAATATTATCTTGTAAAATATTGTTACCTTTTTCTAAAAGTTCTTTATATTCTACTTCTGTAACGTCATATACTTCTTTGATAGAAGACCCTGGGATAATATCGTGGAATTGATTTAATAAGATAGTTTCCCAAGAATTATTTATTTCTTGTTGTGGATATTCTTCACCAAAAAGCATATTTAAAGAACTTAATTTTTCTAAAGATGTATAAAGATTTTCACATTTTCTATTATCTCTTTTGTTTCTAGCCATAGATGTATAAGTACCTCTATGGTATTCTAAATAAAGTTCTCCATTCCATTTTTTAAGCTTATTACTATCTTTTACTTTATTTTCTAATCTTTTAAAGTAATCTAAAGATGTACCCATTTTTACTTTTGGAGCACCAGGGATACCTTTTGCAAGTCTTCTTCCATTTTCAAGCATTTCTAAGGTAGCACCACCGCCACCATCTCCCCAACCAAAAGAGATTAATACGTCATCGTTAATATTTTTGTTTTGGTATCTTCTCCAAGCACCCATAACAGCATCTGGTTGAATATGTCCATTATAAGTAGTGTTAAATGACGTTTTAGGCTCTCCTGGATTTGTAGCAGTTATAAAGTGTGTAAATACTTCTGTACCGTCAATACCTTTCCACATAAATGTATCATTAGGTATTTTGTTAAATTGGTTCCACGAAATTTTTGTAGTCATAAAGTAGTTAATACCAGATTTTTTAAGAATTTGTGGTAATGCAGCTGAATAACCAAAAACGTCTGGTAACCATAAAATTTCATTATCAACATTAAATTCTTCTTTAAAAAATCTTTTTCCGTGTAAAATTTGTCTTACTAAAGACTCCCCTGAGGTAACGTTACAGTCTGCTTCAAGCCACATAGCACCTTCTGTTTCCCAAACGCCTTCTTTAACTTTTTCTTTAACTTTTTCATATACTTTTGGGTGGTCTTCTTTTAAAAATTTATATAACTGTGGTTGAGATGACATAAATATGTATTCTGGATATTCTTCCATAAGTTTTAAAACAGTTGAGAAACTTCTTGCTACTTTTTCTCTTGTTTGAGCAACTGTCCAAAGCCACGCAACGTCTATATGTGTGTGACCTACACAAGTGGCGATACAATCTTCGTGTCCACAAAGTTCACCATAAAATTTTTCATTTAAAAACTCATTGGCTTTTTTAACACTTTCATTGTATAAATCACTTTTTGGTTGTCTAAGGTCTATTAAATTACAAGCTTCTGTTAAAACTGTAATCATATCTATTCTTCTTTTATCATTTTCATCTAATTCTTTACATACGTCAGCTGGAACTTTCATATTAAAGTATAACTCTCTAGAATCCATATCTATAACAACAAGTTTACCGTGTAATGTAGCTAATTTATCTGATAACATACCAGCATATGCGTGTAAGTCTATTTCATATTTTGTACCAGCAACAGCATTATGAGAAAGAATAACTTCTCTATGGTTCATATCTAAGCCTTGAATGTGTTCACCATTTACATATAAGATAAACTGAGGATTAGTAGCATCCCAACCTTCGTTAAATGTATGGAAGTTTAAAGCGATAGTTTTTCCTTCAAATTCTTTAGGTACTTCTACACTACATTTAAACCAACCGTGTTTATCTCTGCCTCCCCATAAATCACCTGTTTTGAATTCTCTAAACTCATTTTCATTAACAGTTTTAATATTATCTATATTGTGATAGTTACCATCAATATATTTATAATTTTCTAAAGGAATTTCTTGACTATAAACATTTTTTGCAATATTTTCACAAGTTTTATTAATTCTTTCTAATAGATAGTACATATTTTTCTCCTTTGTTTTTATTTATTCTTTAACAGCACCAATTGTTAAACCATTTACAAAATATTTTTGGAAAAATGGATAAGCAAACATAATTGGTAATGTAGTTATAACAACTATGGCCATTTTTAAAGTTTCTGTTGGCATATTTTTAGATGCTTCTATGGCACTTGCCCCTATACTAGCTGCATTTTTAACTAAAAATTCCATAGATGTTTCTATTTTTATAAGCATATATTGTAAAGGAATTAAGTTTGGCTCTTCTATATATAACATAGCGTTAAACCAATCATTCCAGTATGCTAATGTTAAGAATAATCCTATTGTTGCAATACCTGGTATTGCAATAGGTAAAACTATTTTTATAAATAACTTTAGCTCACTTGCTCCATCTATTCTAGCTGATTCAATAACAGCCTCTGGAACAGAAGTTTTAAAGAATGTTCTAAGTATTATTATATTAAATGAACTTACACAAAGTGGTAATATTAAAGCTAATATGTTGTTTTTAAGATGTAAAAAATTAACCATTACTAAATAAGATGATACCATACCACCTGAAAATAGCATAGGTATAAAAATAAGTTTTGTAAAGAATTTTCTATAAGCAAAACTTCTTCTTGATAAAGCATATGCATAAGTAGACATAATAATAAGTCCTAATAAAGTACCACTTATTGTTACTAAAATACTTACACCATAAGCTCTTAATATATCACCACCAGATGATAAAATATGTTTATAAGCTTCTAAGCTCCACTCATCTGGTATAAATCTATAACCATTTAATCTTAATGACTCCTCACTAGTTAAGGAAATTATTATAACAAATAAAAATGGTACAACACAGGCTAATGCTAATAATAAGAAAAGAATAGTTATTAATACATTAACTGGCTTTGACACTCGATTAGATTTACTTTCTTGTTCCATTTCATTTACTTTTTTTGGTTTTTTATCTATTTTATTTGACACTACAAATTTCCCCTCCTATTCTAAAAGAATGCATTTTCGTTATCTACTTTTCTAACTATACCATTTGTTACAAGTATTAAAACTAAACCTACAATAGATTGATATAAACCAGCAGCAGAGCTCATACCTATATTACCTAAATTCATTAATCCTCTATAAACATATGTATCTATAACGTTTGTTACAGAATATAAAGCGCCTGAATCTTTTGGTAATTGGAAGAATAATCCAAAGTCTGACCTAAACATACCACCTACTGCATTTATAAACATAATTATAATAACTGGTTTTAATAAAGGTATAGTAATACTTTTTATTTGTTGCCATTTAGATGCACCATCTACAAGGGCTGCTTCATAATAACTTTTATCTATACCACATATAGATGCTAAGTATACAACTGTACCATATCCTATACCCTTCCATTGACTCATAAATATTATAATAAAAGGCCAATATTTAGGTTCTGTATACCAAGATATAGAGTCCATACCTAAGTTTTGTCTTATATTATTTACATAACCTTTATCTGGACTTAAAAATGCGTATAAACAATAACTAACTACAACCCACGATAAAAAGTAAGGTAAAAACATAGAAGTTTGAAAATATTTAGATAATCTTTTACTATGTAATTCTTTTAATAATATTGCTAATGTTACAGGTAAAACTATACCTAAAACTATAAATACTAAGTTATATAAAATAGTATTTCGTGTAATAAGCCACGCATCACTTGATGAAAATAAAAATTTAAAATTATCAAACCATACCCAGTCACTTTTAATCAAGCTTTCTAAAAACCCTCCGTGCACTCTCCAGTTTTTAAATGCTATCAAAACACCAAACATTGGTAAATAAGCAAATATTAAAAACCATACTGTACCTGGTAAAGTTAAAAACAATAATTCTTTATTTTTATTTAATGTTTTAAAAAAAGATTTATTAGTATTTTTAACTTTATGGTCTTTTTCTTTTTTATTTTGCATTTTAGTTCCTCCCAATAAATTTTTCTTATAATAATTAAATTAACTTAATATTAACAATATCACATATATTTATTAATTAATAGTTGACTTTTTTTAGTTTTATTGTACTAATTTTATGTTATTCCATATATTTTTAATATAAAAATTTCACCAATAAAAAAATGCACAATATAATTTTTTTGTTTTTGTATATTATGTATAAATACTAAAACATTTTATTTTGTGCATTTTTACTATCAATAATTTTTTAATTCTCTTAGTGTAGCTGGTGTTACACCATAATATTTTTTAAATTTTCTATAAAAATAACTTGTATCTAAATATCCTACTTCTTTGGATATATCACTAATCTTTTTGTTAGTATTTAATATTAAATCTTTTGCAACCTGATTTCTTATTTTATTAAGATAATCTGAAAACTGAATACCTATTTCTTTTGTAAATATTTGTCCTAAATATGAAGTGTTTACGTTATATTCTAAGGCTAATCCTTTAAGGCTTAAATCTTTGTTATAATTTTCGTTTACACATTTTACAATTCGTCTAACAATAGGACTTAATTTAATATTTTCATCTAATATATGGTCTATTAGATAGTTTAGCTTAAATTTTAAATATTTTTTTATATCTTCTATTGTGGTAAAGTTCAAAACTTTTATTATAGAACTTCCTAATACTCCAGCATCTTCATTGTCTATTTTAGCCTTTATCTTTAAGTTATCATATAAAATTAAAACTTTAACAGCAAATTCGTATATATGCTGTGGAGTTAAAATGTTATTTTGCAAAATTTCATCTAAATAACTATCTATTTCTTCCTTATTACCATCTATTATTAGTCTATTTATTTCATTTAGTTCATTTTCAAAATATATATCTAAATCATTTACTAAATCTTCCTCTGTCAAACATTTATTAAATCCAGATATTAAAATATTTTTTTTGACTAAGTTGCTAACTTTAAAGCTTTTACTTAAAAGGTTTATATCATCTACTACTTTACCTATAGATATTAATACATCATATCCATATTTATTTATTATATCTTCTAATATTTCTGTATAAAAATTTTTTATTTGTGATAAAGTTGTACCTTTTTCAAAACTATTTACCAAAATAAGATTACCATAGTCATCATACAATACTTCAGTTTTTTCTATATGTTTAAAATCTATTGTATTAAATCCATCTTTTATTAATAAAATACTTGTTACAAATAAACTATCTTCTAACTTTATTTTCATTTTTTCTTTGCTATCAATTAAATCTTGTTTAGTAGCTGTATTGTTTAATATTCCTTTAAATATAGTATCCTTTTTTAGATTAATTTTCTTACTACTTTTAGCTTCGTCTAGTTTATTTACTATTTCTATTAAACTTTTGGTTAATTCCTCTTCATCTATGGGCTTTAATATATACGCTTCTACACCAATAGATATGGCTGCCTTTGCAAACTTAAATTCTTCATATCCACTAAGTATAATAAATTTTACATTATCATCTATTTCTTTTATTTGAGTTAATAAATCTATTCCATTTATCAATGGCATATTAATATCTGTTATTATTATATCTACTGGATTTTGCCTAAACTTTTTCAATGCTTCTTTTCCATTTTCTGCTGTTTCTAAAACGGTTATATTTAATCTTTCCCAGTCTATAATATTTCTTAGCCCTTCTATTATAAGACTTTCATCGTCTACAAGCATTGCTTTATACATAGTTTAACTCCTTTCATCTATATATGGTAACTTTATAGTTATTTTAGTACCTTCTCCCTCTTCACTTTCTAAATCTACTCCATATTCATTGCCATATTTTATTTTTATTCTTTGGTTTACATTTAATATACCTACCATTTGGTCATCATTTTTTTGATTTTTAATCTTTTGTTTTAAAATATTAAGCCTTTCGATTGGTATACCTTTACCATTATCTTCTATAACAATATTTATAATGTTTGAAATTTTCTTTATTCTAATTTTTAATATGTTATCATTACTTTCTAATCTTATACCGTGAATAAAATAATTTTCTATTAAAGGTTGTATTATAAATTTAATTATTTTTTTATCAAGCAAATCTTCTTCACATTCAACGCTGTATAATATTTTATTAGAATATCTAAATTTATATATTTGTAAAAACTTATCACAATATTCTAGCTCACTTTTTATTTTTATCATATCTTTTTCTTTTAATTGACTTCTAAAAATATGTGCAAGCATATATATCATTCTAGCTACTTCTTTATCATTATTTATTATAGCTTTCATTCTTATAGATTCTAAAGTATTATACAAAAAGTGTGGGTTTATGCTACTTTGTAAGGTTTTCATTTCAGCATTTTTTTCATTTATTTGAGATATATAAAATTTATCTATATACTCTTCTAAATTATCGCACATTTTATTAAAATTTTCACATATTATTGATATTTCATCTTTTTCACTTTGAACTTCTTTAGGTATTCTATTTAATTTATTATTTGTATTGATATTAATACTTTCCATAGTATCTAAAATTATACTTAATCTATTATTTAACTTTTTAAGACGTTTAAATATGAATATTTCTGACGCTATAAAAAATATTATATTTATTAATATAATATATACTATAAATTGTTTATTTTTTATAACAAATGGTATATCTTGAACAATCCCTAAAATAACTATATCATTTGATAATTCATCAATAGTTATATTATCTTGATGAGTGTTTAATATTTTTGTTATATCTATAAAGTCTGTTTCTTGCTCTAAGCTAATTTTTTTAGAATCATATAAAATTAACCCATTTTGTTTTAATATTAAAATTCTAAAAATTTCATCATAGTTTTGTATTATTTTATATATCTCTGACTTATTAAACTTAAATACTACAATTCCCTCAGTTTGTAAGTTTAAAGGATTATTTATATTTCTTATGTATAATATTTCTTCATCTTCATTATCACTGCTTTGCAAAAATGTTTCATTCATTTCTATGTCGGAGTATTTTTTCTCTTTTATTTTGTTTTCTCTATTAAACAAATAAGAGGTCTTATTTTTATATGATACTAATTCTATACTTTCTATTAAGCTACTTCTTTCAAAGCTATTTCTTACTAAGTATTCTATACCTTTATAATAACTATCATCACTTTCATAAAATTTATCAAGTTTATTTTGTAAATAAGTATTTAAGTCACTATTTAAAAAAAATATTGTATCCTCAATAATATTAGAATTACCATATAACTCTGTTATAAAGTTACTTATAAAAGTTTCCATATCTTCAAACTTTTCTGAAATATTATTTACAATACGTTTGTTAATTTGTTGATTATATGATATATCTCTTTGTTCTATATTTCTAAATAAAACTAAATTTATAACAAAAATAAAACTAAATATAATAACGTTATAACTTAGCATCAATTTTTTATAAAAAATTGTTCTTTTCTTCATAATTAATACCTTCCATAAAAATATATAAAACAACATATATTATACACTTTATTTATCCAATTTACAATAATTTTTTATACCTATTAAATATACATTTTGTTGAGGTATAATACATAGGTAACAAAAAAATATTAAAAAAGATTTCCCTTTGTTATATAGTAAATTTGGAAATAAAAACTACAAAGGAGAAATCATATATATGATCCCACAAATAAAGTATTATGGTCAACGTTTTATTAAATATGCAATAAGTTACAAAAGCTTCAATAAGATATAAAATGAGCAGGAAAACTATATATAAATGGCTAAAAAGATATAATGGTACATTAGAAAGCCTGGAAGATTTAAGTAGTCGTCCTAGTGAGTGTATTTTAGATGGCAAAAAATCAGTATACAGCAGTTATTAATGTAGTAGTTAATGTTATAGTCAAATATATGAAGAAAAATCTACTTATAAATCTTACTTATTTATATTAGAATTAATAAAAAAAGCCCAATTTATAATAAGAGAGATAAAAACAAATAATGGAGTTGAATTTACTAATCTTGAAAGAAAAGAACAGGGAGAAATAATGAATGATATTAAGAAAATTAGACATAAAGTATACAAAAACAAGAATAGCTACACCAAGACATCAAGACACAATGGAAAGGTAAAACGCCAACATAGACAAGATAGTTAGAGATTTTATAAGTACTTAAAAATGTTTAATTTAGAAGATGTAAGAAAACAATTAGCTAAATATCAGGCTAAATCAAACAATTATATAAAAACTTGTTTAGGGTTTAAATCACCTAATCTAGTAGTAGAACAATATTTAGGTGTATTTTAATTATATATAAATTTACTATATTGTCACAAAAAATAAAGATAAGATAGTATTATTTTATACTTATTCTTATCTTTGTTAAAAAGTCTTTTAAGTGTAACCTATGTTTGACACTTTAACATTTTTAAATTTATCATTATCAACAAAGAGCCATTATATAATGTTGTTAAATTTTATTATAACAGATACTATATTTTCATTTAATAGGTTTTTAATAAGTTTTATTTACATTCCTTTTAATTAAAGCTCTATTTATTTTTTCTTATATTATCAATCATATTTTTCTTAAGGTTATAAAGGTTTAAAGATAAATCTACAGGCAAAATATGTGGATTTATAAGTCTTTTATGCTCGTTCCAAAGGCTCTCTTTTTGACTTTCACAATACTGTTTTATCTCCATAGTTTCTCTTTTTTCAAAGACGCATTTTCCATTTAAAAATACTGGTTGTAAAAGTTCTTTTATATAATATTCATTAGCTTTTAATGTCATTGTTTTCCAGGTGTTTATAGGGTGAAATATAGTCAAATCTTCATCTTCATTTATGGTTTCATCTTCAAGACAAATAAGGTCAGCTTTTATTTTGTTAGTAAATTTATCATAAAGTCTAAATATTTTTTTAATACCTGGATTAGTAACCTTATCTGGATTTTCTGATAGTTTTATTTTAGGTATCATTTCTCCATTTACCTCTTCTGCACAAAGTTTATAAACTCCTCCAAAAGCTGGACAATCACTAGAGGTTATAAGATTTGTACCAACTCCCCACACATTTATTTTAGTACCCTGTTGTTTTAATGAAGATATAATACTTTCATCTAAGTCACTAGATGCTGCTATACAAGCATCTCTAAATCCTGCCTCATCAAGCATAGTTCTGGCTTTATCAGATATATATGCTAAATCTCCACTATCTAATCGTATGCCATAATTTTTAAGTTCTATACCTTTTTGTTTCATTTCCTTAAATACTTTTATAGCATTTGGTACTCCACTTTTTAAAGTATCAAATGTATCTACTAACAACACACATCTTTCTGGAAAAATATTAGCATATGTTCTAAATGCCGTTAGTTCGTCTTTAAAACTCATTATCCAACTATGAGCGTGTGTTCCCGATATAGGTATGTTAAACATTTTCCCTGCTAATACATTACTAGTAGATGAACAACCACCTATTACAGCTGCTCTAGCTCCATATATTCCTGCGTCTGGTCCTTGTGCTCGTCTAAGTCCAAATTCCATAACAGTATCTCCTTCTGCTGCCCATTCTACTCTTGCTGCTTTTGTAGCAATAAGACTTTGATGGTTTATAATATTTAATATAGTAGTTTCTATAAATTGTGCTTCTATAATAGATGATTTAACCCTTACTAAAGGTTCGCTAGGAAAAACTACTGTACCTTCTGGTATAGCATATATATCTCCAGTAAATTTAAAATCTTTTAAATACTCTAAAAATTCTTCTTTAAATATTTTAATACTTCTTAAATAATCAATACTTTCTTCATCAAATTTTATATTTTTAATATATTCTACAACTTGTTCTAATCCACAAGCTATTGCATATCCATTGTTACTTGGATTTTTTCTATAAAACATATCAAAAACTGCTTTTTTATTGTGCATATTAGCTTCAAAATAACCTTGCATCATAGTAAGTTGATAAAGGTCTGTCATAAGAGTTAAGTTATTATTCATATAATGTCCTCCATATAGTTAAACCCACCATTTAAGGTGGGATTAACTTATTTATTTGTTTATTTATTATAATTAGATTATGACTTTGTTCTTCAATTCAAAAATTATAAACGGCTTTTTGTTTTAATTTTTGATGCAGAAGAACATTAGGAATAATCGGTTTTTAATACATAGTATTAAAAAAATTATTATTTATAATTAGATTATGACTTTATTCTTCAATTCAAAAATTATAAACGACTTTTTGTTTTAATTTTTGATGCAGAAGAACATTAGGAATAATCGGTTTTTAATACATAGTATTAAAAAAATTATTA
>CALWOZ010000023.1 GCA_944383305.1 uncultured Clostridia bacterium
TATAACAAAAATTAAAACAAAAACCCGTTTATAATTTTTGTCTTGAAAAATAAAGTCATAACCTAATTATAAATAATAATTTTTTAGTACTTTGTACTAAAAACGGTTATTCCTAATATTTTTCTATAACAAAAATTAAAACAAAAACCCGTTTATAATTTTTGTCTTGAAAAATAAAGTCATAACCTAATTATAAATAATTATTTTATTATTACTTTTAATTTTATTTTATTAAGTATAAACCTATCAAATATTTAATGATAGTTTATTATAAAACAAGAAAAGAGGTTGATTTTTATGCTAAAAAAAGTTATTACAAAATCATTAGCTTTTATGATTACGGGTACTCTCTTAATGAGTACATTAGTAGGTTGTACTTCAAATACACAAACTTCTAGTACCAACACCGGAGATACTACTAACCAAGAAACTCCAATAGACTTAGTTTGGTGGTCAATTGGTAATGAACCAAAAGATTATCAAATGGTAAGTGAAAAAATTAACGAATATACTTTAGATAAGTTAAACGTTAATTTACAAATTAAATATGCTAGCTGGGGCGAATATAATTCAAAAGTGTCTAAAATCGTACAAAGTGGCGAACCATTTGATATTGCTTTTACCTCTGGTATAGAAAATTATCAAGATTTATTAAATAAAGGCTATTTTATGGACTTAACTGAAATTTTACCTACTGCAACACCAACTTTATATGATTTTATACCTGAAGATTTATGGACTGGTGTTACTATAAATGGTCAAATTTTAGGAGTTCCTGCTTATAAGGACTCTGCTCAAGCTCAATATTGGATTTGGGATAAGGAAACAGTTGATAGATTAGGCATTGACTATGAAAATATTGAAACTTTACAAGATTTAGAGCCTGCATTACAAAAAATGAAAGAAGATAAACCTAATGAATATCCTTTAATACTTAATGCTAACGAGGGTATTAATGGATTTAACGCTGCTATTAATGGTTATGATGAAATTGTTGTTAAACCTGCTATTGGTATATCATATCAAGATTCTTCTGCTACAGTAGTTGGTATTTGGGAACAAGAAAATGTTTTAGAAAACTTAAGAATCTTACACGATTGGTTTAACAAAGGATATATTAATCCTGATGCTGCTACATTATTAGAATTACCTAAAAAACGTGTTTTATCTTCTGCTCAGTCATTTGAGGGTGGTTGGCAAGATACAGAAATAGGTCATAAATATTTTGGACCTGCTTATTCAACACGAACTATTCAAGGTTCTTTCCTTTCAATATCTGCTGGTTGTAAAAATCCTGAAGCTGCTTTAAAAGTAATAGAATTAGTTAATACTGATGAATATTTTAGAAATCTTTTAGCTTTTGGTATCGAAGGTACTCATTATGAAAAAACTGGTGAAAATACTATTAAAAAGTTAAATGATTCTTATGAAGTTCCTGCTTATACTCAAGGTACATTCTTTAATATGTATGTACAAGACCCTAACCCTGAAACTCAATGGTCAGATTTACAAGCACTTCAAGAAACTGCTTTTGCTTCTCCTGTTTTAGGTTTTACATTTGATTCTAAAAATGTACAAAATCAAATATCTGCTTGTGCTAACATAGAATCAAAATATGCTAGTTCATTAATAACAGGCTCAGCTAATCCAGACGAACTTTTACCTACAATGATTGAAGAATTAAATAATGCTGGATATCAAGACATTATTCAAGAGGCTCAAAGACAAGTAGATGAGTTTTTAACCAATAGATAATTATTTTTTGATAAAAAGTATCAAAATAAACATTTTAAAGTTATAGTTTAAATAAAAAATAAACCCGTCTAATTAGACGGGTTATTTTTTATTTTTTATTAAATACAAATTCTTCTGTATAATCTATACTTACACTATCACCACTTGCAAATGCTTCGTCAAGATATTTTTCTGCAAATGTATCTTCTACATTTGTTTGTATAGCCCTTCTTAAAGGTCTAGCTCCATAGTTATTGTCATATCCAAGTTCTACTAATTTATCCATAGCTTTTTCTGTAAATGAAATATCTATATTTAAGTTATCTTTTACACGTTTTATAAGTTCATCTAACATTATCTTAGATATTTCTTTAACTTCATCTTTAGATAGAGTATGGAACACAATAATATCATCTATCCTATTTAAAAACTCTGGCTTAAATGTCTTTTTAACTTGCTCCATTACATTTTTCTTCATATCTTCATATTTTTTAATCTCATCTTCAGAGGTTGTAAATCCTAATTTTTTATTTTCTGTTATACTTCTAGCACCAACATTAGATGTCATAATTATTACAGTATTTTTAAAGTCTATTTTTCTTCCTTGAGAGTCTGTTATATGTCCATCATCTAAGACTTGTAACAGTAAGTTAAATACATCTGGGTGAGCTTTTTCTATTTCATCAAATAATATTACTGAATAAGGTTTTCTTCTTATTTTTTCACTTATTTGACCACCATCATCATATCCTACATAGCCAGGAGGTGAACCTATAAGTTTAGAAACACTATGTTTCTCCATAAATTCACTCATATCTATCCTAATCATTGAACTTTCATCGCCAAATAATACTTCACTTAATGTTTTAGATAGCTCTGTCTTACCTACACCAGTAGGACCTAAGAATAAAAATGAACCAATAGGTCTTTTTGGATTTTTAAGTCCAACTCTCCCTCTTCTTATAGCTTTAGCAATAGCTTTGACAGCATCTTCTTGTCCTATTACTCTCTTATGGAGTATTTCTTCCATATTTTTTAGTCTTTGGCTTTCTTCTTCTTGCATTTTTTTAACTGGTATACCAGTCCAGCCAGCTATAATATCTGCTATTTCTTCTGGTGTAACTACTTGTGCTTCGTTACCATTTTTGTCTTTCCAATTATTTTTTTCTTCATCTAGTTTTGTTCTTATTTCTTGTTCTTTTATTTTTATTTGGCTTGCTCTTTCATAATTTTCTGTTTTGATAGCTTCTTCTTTTTCCTTAGATAAATCTACTAATTGTTCTTCTAAATTTTTTATATCTGGTGGCATTGTAAAAGTGCTAAGTCTAACTTTAGATGCTGCCTCATCTAAAACGTCTATTGCTTTATCTGGTAAAAATCTATCTGTTATATATCTATTAGATAATTTAACAGCAGCTATTATAGCATCATCTGTTATTTTAACACTATGATGAACTTCATATTTATCTCTTAAACATTTTAACATTTTTATAGCATCTTCTTCAGATGGTTCTTCAACTTTTACTGGTTGAAATCTTCTTTCTAAAGCTGCATCTTTTTCTATGTGTTTTCTATATTCATTTAAAGTTGTAGCACCTATTATTTGTATCTCGCCTCTAGCAAGAGATGGCTTTAATATATTTGAAGCATCAATAGCCCCCTCTGCACCACCTGCACCAATTATAGTGTGTATTTCATCTATAAATAATATAACATTATTACTTTCTTTTAATTCTTTTATAATTTTTTTAATTCTTTCTTCAAATTCTCCACGATATTTAGACCCAGCCACAACAGACGCTATATCTAAAGATACAACTCTTTTATCTTTTAAAATTTCTGGCACGTCACCTTTTACAATTTTTTCTGCCAAGCCTTCTGCAATAGCAGTTTTACCAACACCAGGCTCACCTACAAGGCAAGGGTTATTTTTAGTTCGTCTTGATAATATTTGTATAACACGTTCTATTTCACTATCTCTTCCTTCAATAGGGTCAAATTTATGTTCTGTTGCAAGACTTGTAAAATCTCTACTATATTGGTCTAATGTAGGAGTGTTTGTGTTTTTATTATTATTTTTTGAGCTTTTATTTATTGGATTACCAGATGCGTTTTCTCCCTCACCAAGCATAACTAGAATATCTTCATATAAAGCCTGAGGATTTACACTAAGATTTTGTAATATTTTAATAGCTATACTATCTCCATATAACGCACTAGATTCTTTTATTAATGCTATAAGTATATGTTCTGTACCTATATAATTTGTACCCATATTTACTGCTTCATCACAACTTCTGTTTAATATTCTTTTCATTCGTGGTGTAAACGCGTCTGAAGATATATATCCTTTTGTGTTAGATTGTCCTACTAAATTTATTATTTCATTTTTAACATTTTCATATGTTACATTTTTCATTTCTAATGCTTTAGACGCTACACTATTTTTTACATATATAAGTCCAAGTAATAAATGCTCTGTACCTATATAATTATGCCCTAAATCTGAAGCACTTTTTCCTGAATAGTTTATTACTTCTTCTGCTTTTTTTGTAAATTTTAATTGCATATTAAAAACCTCCTATTTATTAAAAACTTCATTAAGATATTTAGCTCTATATATTTCTATATTTTCTTTTTCATTTATGCTAAATCTATCTATAACACTAGCTGGCTGTATATTCATCATTATATTATAAATATTTATATCACAAACATCTATTATGTTAGTATCTATTCCAATCCATATATTTGATAAATGTTCCATCGCTTCTTTAAAATTTATTTTTTTACAATACTTTATTATACCATAAGAACGGTATATTTTATCTATTATGTCTATATTTTGATTTTCTTTTAAAACATTTCTAAGTTGTTTTTCCCTTTCTACTATTTGCATAGTTATATTTTTTAAATCTTGTATTATTTCTTTCTCAGATTTTCCTAATGTAACTTGATTTGATATTTGATATATGCTGCCAAAAGCTTGACTTCCTTCACCGTGCATTCCTCTTAATGTCATACCAAATTTAGATATACTTTCTGATATTGATTGTATATGTCCATATTTTTCTAACATAGGTATATATAACATAAAAGATGCTCTAAGTCCTGTACCTACATTTGTTACACAAGACGTAAGATAACCATATTGTTTATCAAAAGCATATGATAAGCTTTCTTCTAAAAGATTGTCTATTCTGTTTGCCTCTTCAAAACATTTTTCTATATTATATCCACTATTTATAGCTTGTATTCTTATATGGTCTTCTTCATTTATCATAATATTAATATTGTTATTTTTTTCTATTATAATAGCCTTTGGTTTATTGCTTTCTAAAAAATTTGCACTTACAATGTACTTCTCTAGCATTGTATATTTTTTAATTTTATCAAGGTTATCAAAATCTATTTTTTCAAAATAATTTTTTGTACTTATTCTGTCATTAAATATTGCCTTACTTATTATTTCTATTAACTCTTTTGACTGTTCATTGTTTATAGAACTATAAAAAGGATAATCTTTAAGATTTCTTGCAAGGCGTACTCTACTTGATATAATAATATTATCATTACTTTTTTGTTCATACCATAACATTACATATCTCCCCTTTCAAGTTCTTTTATCTTATCTCTAAGCTTTATAGCTTCTTCATAATTTTCATTATTTATAGCAATATTTAATTTTTCTTTTAAAAGTTTTATACTATCTGTTCTAGGTTTATATGCTTCTAAATTTTTAGGTTGTTTACCTATATGAATACTTTTTTGTTGAATATCATTAAATATAGGTTCTAGTTTGTCTTTAAATGTGTCATAACAATTGCTACACCCCATTTTTCCACTATTTTTAAATCTTTCAAAAGTATTGCCACATACATTACATATACAATTTTTTTCATATGTATGATTCAATGTATGACTTGAAAAAAAGCTATTAAAAAAATTGTCTATAAAGCTATTGTTAATTTTTAAAAGATTAAAACAGCTATCACATAGGTTATAATCTACTTTTACTCCATTTATATTTTGGCTATATTTAACATTAGCTTGATTAACTTTACATTTTTCACAAAGCATAAAAATCCTCCTTTTACAGAAACTATTAAACTTATTACTTTAACAGTATAACATTGTTAGCCATTAAAGTCAATGAGTGCTAATAAGTTTTTTAAGTAATAGCTTACCTATAACTAAAAGGTTATAGATAAGCTATTTTTTATGTAAAATTATATTTTTCTCATACATTTTATACATCTTGTTCTTTTTATACTATTTGCTGTATTACAATGTTTACATATATTAAACTTTCTTATTCCATTTTTATTTTTACATACTTTTAAAGAATAACTAAAATTTATATGTTCCATATATTCTCCTATTTATAAAGTTCTGCCACATTTTAAACAAAATTTATCATTAACATTATTTTTTTGTCCACAAGAATTACATATTCTACATTCTTCTACATTAGATATATTAGGTATATTATTTCTTGTATCTATTATCTCTTGTTGATTATTATAGTGTGAAGGTTTATCTACATTTTTATTTTCTTCAATCATTTGCTTAATATTGGCTATCTCTTTTTCTATGTCTACCATTTGTTCATATTTTTCATCAAAATATTTACCTATATTACCACCATAAGAATATATCTCATATACTTTTTTCCCTACTTCAATATATATGTTTTTAAGCTTTTCTTCTTGAGAAGATAATTGCATTGTAAGCTTTGTATTTTTTATTATATCTTTAGATGTTTTGGTAATACTTTTACCTATTTTATTAATCATAGATTTTATTTCTTCCATATAATCACTCTCTTCTATAATTAAATTTTATATTACAACACAGTTTTTAGTAGATTTTTTTCCTTTATATAAATTAATATCTGCTATCTTTAAAACTTGTTCTATATCATTATTTGTAGGGTTAAATTCTCCTATGCCAAATGTCATAGTGACTTTTACAATTTCTTCATTATAACGTGTTTCATAATTTCTTATGTCGTTTAATATTTTTTCACATATTTTTTTAGATTTTTGTAAATCAGAGTTTTTTAATAAAATCAAAAATTCTTCTCCACCCCATCTACATACTTCTATATCAAACTTTTGACAATTAAATTTTAATATATCTGCTATTGCCTTTAATATAATATCTCCACAATTGTGACCATATGTATCATTTATATTTTTAAAGTTATCTATATCACAAATTGCTATTGAAAATATTTCATTATTTTTTTCAAAATTTTGAATAATAAATTTAAGCTTTTCATTCATATGCCTTCTATTACTAATATTAGTAAGTTGATCTATATTAGCAATGTTTTTTAATACATCATTTTTATTTTCTAAATCTTGTTGTATATTTTTCATTTCTGTTAAAAATGAATATACTAAAAATATAAAAATAAAACTCGCACATACTGTATTAAATGTATATAAAGGTTCTTCTATTCTATCAAAAATAAACTCAAATTCAGCTATTTGTCTATAATTTGTAATTATTTTTGTTAATTGATAATTTAAAACTGTTATACCTATTATAATATGTCCATATATTTCTTTTCTTAATATATTTATAGATACAAAATATATAACTGGTATTAAAGACAATGGATATACATAAAATCCACCTTTCCAACCAATAAAATATGCACATAAAGTACTATGCAAAGAAACTTCTATAACTGTAAGAACTATAGTAGCTACAAGATTTGTTTTAACATAATGGAGAAAAAATAAAAAATACATAATAGCACTAAAAATATTAAATATACCTAAAAATTCTATTCCTTCTATAAAAAACAAAATAGAAAAAAATATATGCAATAATGATGCTAAGGCCATACAAAGTTTAAAGGATTTTAAAAATGTTACTTTTATTTTTTTTATTTCATCGTTATTATCATCTTGTATAAATTTTCCCATATTTTTACCCTTATTCAAAGACCTTTTCTTTTTAAAATTTATATTTACTTATTATTTTTATCTGTTCCTCTAACCCCAACTTCAAAGTTCATATTACTAAGGCTTTCTTTAAGAGATATATCTGCTTTTGTCTTTTCTAAATTATAATAGTCTAGAACACCTATGTTGCCATTTTTTAAAGCCTCTGCAATAGCAGTTGGAACCATAGCCTCTGCTTCTACTACTTTAGCCTTCATTTCTTCTACATGGGCTTTCATTTCTTGCTCCATAGCAATCGCTAATGCTCTTCTTTCTTCTGCTTTTGCTTGAGCTATTTTCTTATCTGCTTCGGCCTGTTCTATTTGTAAATGAGCACCAATATTTCTTCCAATATCTATATCTGCAATATCTATTGATAAAATCTCAAAAGCAGTACCAGAATCTAACCCTTTGCTTAAAACTACTTGAGATATTCTGTCTGGATTTTCCAATACTTCTTTATGACTTTTAGAAGAACCAACTGTTGTGACTATACCCTCACCAACACGGGCTACGATTGTTTCCTCTCCTGCTCCACCAACAAGTCTAGCAAGATTAGCCCTAACTGTAACACGGGCTACTACTTTTACTTCTATACCATCTACTGCAACGGCTGATATCCACGGAGTTTCTATTATTTTAGGATTAACGCTCATTCTTACTGCTTCAAAAACATCTCTTCCGGCAAGGTCTATTGCCGCAGCTTTTTCAAAGGATAATTCAAGATTTGCTCTATGCGCTGCTATTAAAGCATCTACTACATTATCTACTCGACCACCAGATAATAAATGTGATTCTAATTGATTTGTATTTATATCTAAACTAGCTTTTGTACCTTTTATAAGTGGTTTTATAATTCTATCTGGTCTAACTCTTCTAAGTCTCATACCTATTAAAGAAAATATGCTAACTTTAACACCAGCAGCAGCAGCTGATATCCAAAGTCCTACTGGTATAAAATTAAATATAATAACTACAAAAATAATTATTATAAAAAATAAAACTGAAAAAATTATAGTTTCCATATTAAGCCCTCCTTAGTTTCCATTTACTAATCTTACATACAATTTGTTATCTTCAAATTTTATAATTTTTATTAAAGAATTTCTTTTTATATAACCATCGTCTGACAAAACATCTAAAACAACTCCATTAAACTCTGCACTTCCAAATGGTCTAAGATCTGTTTTACAAATTCCCTCTCTTCCAACAAGTTCTTCCATATTGCCTACTTCTTTTTTATCTTGTTGGACTACGTCTGATAAAATAAATTTACCGTATATTTGCATATTTTTTAATTTTTTTATTATTAAAAATAGTAATATTGAAATAAATATTATTTCTATTAAAACTATTACTATACCAAGTTTAAAAGTAGAAATCGTAATGCCCCAAGATAATATTATAAATATTATACCTAAAATACCAAATATACCAAAACCAGGCATTAACAATTCTATAAACACGCAAAATAAACCAACTATTAATAATAATGTAACAAGTATTTCCATATAATCTCCCCCTTTATTAAGTAAGATTTAGAAAAACAAATATAAACTATCTTTAAATAAATGTATTTTTATTATATATTATATTAATATATTTTTCAATATATTTATAATAATTAAAATATTTAAAATTATCTAATATTATTTAAAATATCTGCAATTATACATTAAATCTAAATAATATTACATCTCCATCTTTTACAATATATTCTTTTCCTTCACTTCTTACAAGCCCTTGTTCTTTAGCTTGTGTTAAAGACCCAAGTCTTATTAAGTCTTCATATGAAACAACTTCTGCTCTAATAAAGCCTCTTTCAAAGTCTGAATGAATTTTCCCTGCTGCTTGTGGAGCTTTAGTTCCATTTGTTATAGTCCACGCTCTAACCTCTTGTGGTCCTGCTGTTAAATAGCTTATAAGTCCAAGAAGTGAATAACTAGCACTTATAAGTCTATCAAGTCCACTTGTTTCACAGCCTAAATCTGCTAAAAATTCCTTTTTCTCATCATTATCAAGTTCTGCTATTTCTTCTTCTATTTTTGCACAAACTACAAACACTTCAGAACCTTCTTCTTTAGCTAACTTTCTAACTTCATTTACAAACGGATTGTTTTTAGCATCGTCTGCAAGTTCTTCTTCAGCAACGTTTGTTGCATATAAAACTGGTTTAAATGTAAGAAGATTTAACTCTTTAACAAAATTTATCTCTTCTTCATCGTTAAGTTCTATATTTCTAGCTACAACGCCCTCTTCTAGACTAGATTTAAGTCTTTCTAATATATTAAGTTCTTTTTGTAAAGCTTTGTCTGCTTTAGCTGCTTTAGCTGTTCTTGATATTCTTCTATCTATTACTTCTATGTCTGAAAAAATAAGTTCAAGATTTATAGTTTCTATATCTCTAACTGGATTTACAGACGCATCTACGTGTACAATATTTCCATCTTCAAAACATCTAACAACGTGTACAATAGCATCTACTTCTCTAATATGAGATAAAAATTTGTTACCAAGTCCCTCACCTTTACTTGCTCCACGAACAAGCCCTGCTATATCTACAAATTCTATAACTGCTGGCAATACTTTTTTAGAATCATATATTTGTCTTAATTTTTCAAGTCTTTCATCTGGAACTGGAACAACACCTACATTAGGGTCTATTGTACAAAAAGGATAGTTAGCAGATTCTGCTCCTCCTTGTGTAAGAGAGTTAAATAATGTACTTTTACCAACATTAGGTAAACCAACAATACCTAGTTTCATAAATTTATCTTCCTTTCAATAAACAATCATTCTTCTATATAATATAGTATACTTTATATTAAGAATTTCTTCAAGGACAAATATTCTTTTAATATAATTTTTAATAAAATTATTTATACAAAGTTGAAAAAATTATATTTAAAGGTTATAATATAAAAAATACACTTATATAAGGAGAATATTTATGGCATTAGATGGTTTTACCCTTTCAAATATAATTTATGAACTTAAATCTAATATTATAGGTGGTAGAGTAGACAAAGTTTATCAACCAGAAAAAGACGAAATAATTTTACAAATAAGAAATAAAGGCAACGCATATAAATTGCTTCTTACAGCAAATGCCTCTAGTCCACGATTACATTTTACAAGCATACAAAAAGAAAATCCTATTAATGCTCCTCTTTTTTGTATGGTTCTTAGAAAGCATCTATCTAGTGGCAAAATAATAGATATTACTCAGCCAAAGTTTGAACGTATTGTAAATATTCAAGTAGAGTCTATTAATGAACTTGGAGATTACTCTGTAAAGACTTTAATTTTTGAAATAATGGGTAAACACAGTAACATTATATTAATAGATGACAAAAATAACATTTTAGAATCTATTAAACATATATCTTTTGATAAAAGTTCTGTTAGAGAAATACTCCCTAGTAGGTCTTACTCTTTGCCTCCTTCTCAAAACAAAAAAAATCCATTAGAAACAAATTTTAAAGAATTTATGGATATAATTAAAAATTCTATGCCTACAAAGGCTCAACAAATAATATATAAATCATATAACGGTATAAGCCCTATATTAGCCTCCGAAATATGTATTAATGCTAATGTAGATCCTTCTATTAATACAGAGGAACTTTTAGATAACCAAATAGAAGATTTATATAAATCTCTTGATAAGATTATTAAATTAAATTTACAAGAAAAGTTTAATCCTCAAATTATTTATAATGAAAATGATACTGTATTAGATTTTACTGTTTTTGATTTTACTATGTTTAATAATTTAGAAAAAAAATACTTTTCTTCTATATCCGAACTTTTAGAATTTTTTTATAAATCTAAAGATTTAACATATAGATTAAATCAAAAATCTCAAGATTTAAAAAAACTTATATCTCAAAATATAGAACGTTGTGCCAAAAAGAAAGAAATACAACAAAAAACTTTAAAAGACATAGAAAATAGAGATAATTTAAAACTATACGGAGAGCTTATTACTTCTAATATATATGCTATTAAAAAGGGTATGACAAAAGTTAAACTAAATAACTTTTATTCTGAAAATTTTGAAGAAGTAGAAATAAGACTTGACCCTAATTTAACACCTGCTGAAAATGCTCAAAAATATTTTAAAAAATATAATAAAGAAAAAAGAACTTTTATTGCCTTACAAGAGCAAATCAAACAAAACAATGAAGAACTTTTATATTTAGAAAGTGTATTAAACTCTGTACAAACTTGCTCTGATGAATATGACATAAAAGAAATAAGAGCAGAGCTTGCTGAACAAGGCTTTTTAAAAAGACAAAAAAATAATAAAAATAACAAACAAAAATCTAATAAAAAGTCTAAACCTTTACACTTTATTTCTTCAGATGGATTTCATATATATGTAGGTAAAAATAATACTCAAAATGATGAACTTACACTTCGTTTTGCTAAATCTCTTGATATGTGGTTTCACACAAAGGACATAGCAGGCTCTCACGTTATAGTTGTGTCAGATGGTAAGGATATCCCTAACTCTACATTAAATGAAGCAGCTAATCTTGCTGCATATTATAGCAAAGCTACAAACTCTAGCCTTGTACCTGTTGACTATACTCTTAAAAAATTTATTAAAAAACCAAATGGGGCAAAACCTGGTATGGTCATATATGAAACAAATAAAACTGCATATATAACTCCTGATGAAAAATTAATAGAACATATGGAAAAATTAGATTAAATAATATTAGTCAAGACCACCCGTTAAACAGGTTGTCTTGACTAATATTGTAGATAAAATACATAGTAGTCTTTATATTAGTTTTACATTTTTAAATGCGTTGCATTTAAAAATTTTAATCAAAAGACGGGGCTTTGCCTCGGATTGTGTAAAAAGCTAGATTTTTAGGGGCTTTAGCCCTTGTGCGAGAATTTTACTTTACTTCAATCTCGAAAATATGAATTTTCATCTTTTCAAAAGGGAATGAAATTAATTATACAATTATAAAAAACTGTATAAGCTTAAATAAACTTTCATACCTAAATCCTAATATAACCATTATAGAAACAGAAACTGTAATAAATAAACAAAAAATTAGTGCTAAAACAAATATAAGTATAGTGTTTATAACTATTTTATTAATCATTTATTTTACACTTTCTACTAACTTTTTAACAAGTTCATAAGATACCACATCATATTTATTTTCATTGTTTAAATAAGCGTAAGATACATTTTCACTAGAGGTTGTGTTGTCTTTTATAAAGTTTTTACAAGAACTATGTATTTGATTTATACCTGTTTTATTTATTATTTCTTTAGCATTTTGATAATTTATACCACTTCCTGCTAAAATTTGTATTTTATGTCCATATTTATTATTTAATTGTTTTATTAAATCTAGTCCATCAATAGCTTTATCTTTTAAACCACTTGTAAGCACTCTATCAACACCTAAATCTATCAATATTTCTATACTTTCATAAGGATTATTAACACAATCAAAGGCACGGTGAAAAACTACTTCTCTTTTTATGTCAAAACTTTTTATAATATCTATCATTTTTTTAGTGCTTTCTATATCAATATTTTTATTTTTATCTAAAAATCCAAATGCAATACCATCTGTATTAGCTTTTAAAAGTGATTTTGCTTCTCTAAACATAACTTTTTTGTCTTCATCATTATAACAAAATCCTGCCCCTCGTGGTCTAACCATACATATTACTTTTAAGTCAAATTCTTCTTTTATAAGCTCTAAAGAGGAAATAGAGGGAGTAAGTCCACCTAAAAATAATCCACTATTAAGTTCTATTCTGTCTGCTCCACCTAAATATGCTTGTTTAGCATCATAATATCCACCACAACATATTTCTACTATATTTTTCATAATAAGCTCCTCCTTATATATTTAATAATTAATACTAATCATAAAACTTTTCAAACATTTCTTCATTTTTAGGATAAACAATAAATTCTAAATATTCATTTGTCTTAGGGTGATTAAAAGCCATTTTATAACAAAACAATCCTATATGTCCATTTCCCAATTTTCTTTTTATATTTTTATTATATTTTGTATCGTTATATAATGGTAAATTTGCATTACTCATTTGGGCTCTTATTTGATGGTGTCTACCTGTTTCTAGATTTATATCTATTAAACTATATATTTTTTCATCTATTTCTATTTGTGAAATTTTTTTATAAGACAGTCTAGCCTCTTTTGCACCACTACTGTTTTTATTAACTATTTTAGACATATTAAGTCTTTGATTTTTCATAAGCCAGTCTATAAGGGTGTCTTCCTTTTTAGCCACACCACAAACAATAGCTAAATATCTTTTTTCAAACCTATGATTTTTCATATATTCTGTTAATTTATTAGTAGCTTCAATATTTTTAGAAAAAACAACTATACCACCAACACCTCTATCTAATCTATTTATAATTGCTAAATCTTTACAATTTTTTTCTTCTTTTATTATATTATATAAATCCTTGTCTATTCCCTTTTTATCTTGACAAGATAACATACCAAAAGGTTTATTTACAACAATAATATCATAATCTTCAAAAATTATATTTTTTAACATAATATTACCTCTGTTAATTTATTATATATAAGTATTATATAATTTTTTATTTTTTTGTCAATTTATTTTTGTATATAAATACCTAAAAACGACAAAAGTTATAATCATAATATTTTATAATAAAGCATAATAAAGGAGGTCAAAAAATGGAAAAATACTTAAAAAAATATACAAGCCAAAAATCAATAGGATTAAACATTATATTCATTATTTTATCAATACTTGGATTTTTTATAGGGAGAGTAAGTATATTTCATATGTTAAATCCTATTGCAATAGGTTATTTAGCTTGTCTTTTATTAAACGGAAAAATATTTAATCTAGCCTTAGGTTTTACCTTTTTAGGATTTTTTAGTAAAATAGATAGCTTTTATATAACAAAATATATTATATGTTTATCTATTTTACTTTTTGTTAATATAATATTTTCTAAAAGTAAAAATAAAAATATATTATTTAAAGCTATATTGGCTAGTTTATCTATTTTTACATCTGGTTTAACTATATGTTTTATAAACGACTTTTCTACATATTATTTAGTTTTAACTATATTAGAAACTTCTCTAACTTTTTGTATGTGTTTTATATTAAATAAGGGAATTGAGTATATAAAAAAAGATAATAAGTCTATTATAACAAATGAAGAAATTATTAGTATTGCTATACTTATAGGGTCTATTATATGTGGTTCTTCTGATGTATTTTTAGGTAATATATCATTTACATATTTTTTTATTATAACACTTTTATTATTTACTTGTTATATATATGGAAGTTCTATTGGAGGAATTGTAGCCTTATTATCAAGCTTTTTATTATTTTTAACAAATTCTTTAAGTTCAGATTTAATTATAATATTTGCTATTTCTTCTATTTTATCAAGTCTTATAAGAGAAAAAGGCAAGTTTTTTATGGCATTAGTGTTTAATGTTTGTATTTATATTTTAACACTTATTATAAATATATCTTTAATAGATAATATTCTTTTATATTCTATATTAGGTAGTGATATATTGTTTTTAGCCATGCCTTGTAATATAAAAGCAAATCTTAGCTTTAATAACAATGTTAAAACAGAAAGTGTAGCTACATATACAGAAAAGCTACAAATTTTAACAAGTAATAAACTTAACACTTATGCTAATTCATTTGAAAAATTATCAAAAACTTTTTATAACCTATCGGATAAAAAAACAAACCTAGACCAACAAGATATATCAAATCTTATAGACGAAGTTGCTAGTAAAATATGTAATAATTGTCAAATGAAAGTTTTTTGTTGGGAAAAAAATTTTTATAGTACATATCAAAATATTTTTTCCATATTAAATATGTATGAAAAAACTGGACAAATAGAAAAAAATACTATATCTCCCGATTTTATAAATAACTGTATTAATATTAATCAATTTATAGACATATTAAATAGAACTTTTGAAATATACAAGCTTAATCTATCTTGGAAAAACAAAGTTATAGAAAGTCGTGAACTTGTAGGAAAACAACTTACTGGTATATCTTCTATAATATATGATTTATCAAAAAATTTATGTCAAGAAGTTTCTTTTAAAGAAAATTATGAAGCTAAAATTAAGTATACTTTAGAAAATAATGGTATACCAACAAAAAATGTAATAATAACAGAAAATAATAAAGGTAAGTTAGAAGTTTTATTAAAAATAGAACCTTGTTATATACCTAATAAATGTGTCAAAACAATAATACCTTTAATAAACGAAATTTTAGGTAAAAAAATGTGTAAGCCTTGTTATGAATGTATTATAACTAAAGAAAATAATGAAAGCATATGCTCTTTATCTCTTGTAGAAGAACAACTTTTTAGAGTTAGTAGCTATGCCGTAACTGCTCATAAAGATGGCTCTAGTGAATCTGGTGATAGTCATTCATTTTTATCTTTACCTAATGGAACGTATCTTTTAGCTTTATCCGATGGTATGGGCTCTGGTAAAAGTGCAAAAATGGAAAGCATCGCAACAATAGAATTATTAGAAGACTTTTTACAAGCTGGTTTTTCTAAAGATTTAGCTATAAATATGATAAATTCTGTCCTATTTTTAAAATCATCTAAAGATACTTTTGCTACTTTAGATATGTGTACTATTGATTTATACACTGGTCTTTGTGAAATATTAAAAATTGGAGCTGTATCTACTCTTATTTTACATAATAATAAAGTTGATATAATAAAATCTAATTCTTTACCAGTTGGCGTTTTAAACAATGTAGAACCTGAAATAAGAAAGAAAAAATTATCCAGTGGTGATATAATTGTTATGATTACAGATGGTGTTATAGACTCTACAAATGCCATAATAAACAAAGAACATTGGATAGTAGATATTTTATTAGAAAATAAATCTACTAGTCCTGAAGATATAGCCAATACTATTTTTGAAAAAACAAAAGAAAATTATAAAAACTGTATAAAAGATGATATAACTATTTTAGTAGCTAGAATATGGAATTAAATTTATCAAAATCAATTTTTTTGATACCTTGTATCAATCAGCTTTTTTGGTATCTTGTATCAAAATGTTTTTTTCATATGAAATATGAAAATAAACAGCTATTCCTATTATTCTTCTTCGATACTATCGCAATTTTATTTATTTTGGCGCTTTGCACCAAAAAAATGAATTGCGTATTGCAATTCAAGAATTGCAATATTATTAAAACAAAAGTAAGTTTATAAATTTTATCTCGAACCGTAACTTAATTGAAATTAATAAGTATATCTTTCTAATTTTGGTTAATAATTAAAATAACTAATTATGGAGGTTTTATATGTACGAAAAAAAGAAAGTTATACTTATAAATGGTAATAAATCTAATTGGTATGACCAAGTTATATTTATAGTAAAAGAAAGTAATCAAAATAATATACCAAAAAATCTAGTTTTAGAAGCTGAAAAAATAATAAATGAATATATGGCTAAAAAATATTCTGTTAAAAATATTAGCCCACCTGAAAGTATCTCTAATATAAATAAAATAGATGCACCAAAACAAAAATCAAATATAAAGAAAAAGCCTAAAAAAAATATAGCTTTTTATAATAATATATTAAATATATCTATATTTTTTACTATTGTTTTTATATGCTATCTTTTATATCAAATATATATATAAAATTTTTATTTATTAAAATAAATTGTTTAAAATTGTTAAATATATTTATCTTTTCTAAAAATTATATTATAATTATAAATAAAGAGGTGATAATTTGTTAGAAAAGATAGCTTTAAAAACTATAACTAAACACAATCTTATATGTAAAGATGACCATATAATTGTTGGTGTATCTGGTGGTGCTGATTCTATATGTTTATTGTATTTTTTAAACAGTATAAAAAATGATTTTAATTTAAAAATAACTGCTGTGCATATAAATCATTGTATGCGTGGAGAAGAATCAGATGAGGATAATAGATTTGTTGTAGATTTTTGTAAAAGTATTAATATACCTATTAATGTTTTTAGTTTTGACATATATTCTAAAGCTAAAGAAGAGAGTATAACTACTGAGGAAGCCGGACGAAAATATCGTTATAACTCTTTTAACAATGTTTTAAAAAAGGTAAATGGAACAAAAATAGCCATAGCTCATAATAAAGATGATAATGCTGAAACAATAATAATGAGGTTTTTTAGAGGCACTGGTATAAAGGGGCTTAGTGGTATATCATATAAAAGGGATAATATAATAAGACCCCTTTTAGACTGTTTGAGAAAAGACATAGAAGATTATTGTAAAAGAAATAATTTATCTTATAGAAACGATTCTACTAATAGTATGGATATTTATACTCGTAATAAAATAAGGCTTAATCTTATTCCTTTTATAAAAAAAGACTTTAACCCTAATATTGTAAACACACTTTGTGATATGTCAAAAACTTTTTATGATGAAAATGAATTTTTAGATACTCTTGCAAATAAAGCATTAGATGATTGTATTATAGAAAAAGATACTAAAAAAATAACACTTAAAATAAATAAATTAAACAATATAAACTTAGTCATACAAAAAAGGCTTTTAAGGTTATGTCTTTCTCATTTTAATAAAGATTTATATAATTTATCTTATGAACATATAAATATGATTATAGATATTTTAAAAAAACAAACTGGTAAGTCTTTAAATCTTCCTAATAACTTATATGTATATAAACAATATGATTATTTAATAATATGTCAAAATATTAACTCTATAAAAAATGATATTAATTATAACTATAAAATAGAGTTAGATAAAACTATTTATATTAAAGAATTAAACAAAAATATACTATTATCTAAAAATATTATAAATATTTCAACAAAAGTATATACTATTTCTTTAAATTATGATAAAATAAAACACAGCTTATTTATAAGACAACGGAATGCAGGAGATAAAATTTATATAAATAATATGACTAAAAAAGTTAAGACTATTTTTATAGATTTAAAAATCCCTGCTAATGAAAGAACCTTATATCCTATTTTATTATGTGAAGATAAGGTTATAGGTATTTTGGGACTATGTTTATCTAATGAATATAGACCTAATAAGCTTGACAATACTGTTTATTTATACATTTGGGAGGAAAAATTAAATGAGTGAAAAAATTGAAGTGTTAATTACTGAGGAGCAACTAGACAAAAGAATATGCGAAATAGCAGAAGAAATAACTAGAGATTTTGGCTCTAAAGACATTACGCTTGTATGTGTCTTAAAAGGTGGAGTAATGTTTATGGTTGATATAGCTAAAAAATTAAAACAAAAAGTAGAATTTGAATTTATAGATGTATCTAGCTATGGTAATAATACAGTATCTAGTGGTACTGTTACTATAAATAATGGTTTAGAAACATCTATTGAAGGTAAAAATGTTATATTATTAGAAGATATTGTTGATACTGGTAGAACGTTAAGTCATCTTATTAAGTATTTAAAAGAAAAAAATCCAGCTAGCTTAAAGCTTTGTACATTATTAGATAAACCTAGTAGACGTGTTGTAGATATTAATGCTGACTATATTGGATTTACTATTCCTGATGCTTTTATTGTTGGATATGGTCTTGATTATGCCCAAAAATATAGAAATTTACCTTATATAGGTATTCTTCATTTAGAAAATCAATAAATTTTCATAACCTAAAAATTATATATTAATAAAGGAGGTTTTGCCTTGAAAAAAGATACTATGTTTAAAACATTATTAATGTATATATTAATATTAGTAATTATATTTTTATCTCTTATGATGTATAAAAATAGGCACTTAACAGACAATAACAAGTTTTCTAATTATACATATAGTGATTTAATAAAAGATATTAAAGAAAATAATATTGATGATATAAATTCTATAAGTATAAAAACAAGTGAAGAAATTAATGATAAAGGTTATGCCGTAGTATATTTTAAAAATCAATACCAAAAAACTATACCTATTCCTAGTATGTATGCCTTTATGGATACTATCCATTCTTCTTCTAACGGTATGCAACTTATAGAAACGTCTCAACCTGCTAAGCCTGGAATATTTTCAGCAACATATCTACCTATAATAATTATTATAATAGCTATTATATTTATCTTTTTATTATTAGCACAACAAACTAAAGGTAGTGGAGGTGGTGGTAGCCGTGTTTTATCTTTTGGAAAAAACAAAGCAAAAATTTTAACAGATAATCAAAAAACTGCCTCCTTTAAAGACGTTGCTGGTCTTAAAGAAGAAAAACACGACTTAGAAGAAGTTGTAGACTTTTTAAAAGACCCTAAAAAATATAAGGACATTGGAGCTAGAATACCTAAAGGTATATTATTAGTAGGACCTCCTGGTACTGGTAAAACGTTACTTGCCCGTGCTATCGCTGGTGAGGCTGGTGTACAGTTTTTTAGTATATCTGGTTCTGACTTTGTTGAAATGTTTGTTGGTGTTGGTGCATCTAGGGTTCGTGATATGTTTGAAGAGGCTAAAAAGAATAAACCTTGTCTTATATTTATAGACGAGATAGATGCTGTTGGTAGAAGACGTGGCTCTGGACTTGGTGGTGGACACGACGAACGTGAACAAACTCTTAATCAATTACTTGTAGAAATGGACGGATTTTCTACTAATGAAAATATCATTATTATAGCTGCTACAAACCGTGTTGATATTTTAGACCCTGCACTTTTAAGACCAGGTAGATTTGACAGACAAATATATGTTGGTGCTCCTGACGTTAAAGGTAGAGAAGAAATATTAAAAGTACACGCTAGAACAAAAAAATTAGATGAATCTGTAAATTTAGAAGAAGTGGCTAAAACAACCTCTGGCTTTACTGGTGCACAGTTAGAAAATCTATTAAATGAAGCTGCCATCATATCTGCTAGAGCAGGCAAACCAGCTATTTCTATTGAAGAAATAAGAAAAGCATTTATAAAAGTAGGTGTAGGTACAGAAAAGAAAAGCCGTCTAATAAGTCAAGAAGAACGAGCTATAACTGCATATCACGAAGCTGGTCACGCTATCATTACAGAAATGTTACCTCTTATGGATACAGTTCACATTATTTCTATTATACCTACTGGTGGTGCTGGTGGATATACAATGCATTTACCTGTTGATAAAGGATATTTCTCTAAGAACTATCTTTTACAAGAAATAATGGTTTTATTTGGAGGTAGAATAGCTGAGGAAATAATATTTGATGACATAACAACTGGTGCATCTAGTGATATAGAAAGAGCATCTAAAATAGCTAGAGGTATGGTTACAAAATATGGTATGAGTTCTTTAGGTCCTATTGAATTTATAGATGATGAAATAAGCCCAAGTTTAGCTTCTTCTATAGATACAGAAATAAAAGAAATTATATCCTCTTGCTATGATAAAGCACAAAAAATCTTAGTAGATAACATAGAATATTTACATTCTACAGCTAATCTTCTTTTAGATAAAGAAAAAATAACTGGAGATGAATTTAGAAACTTATTCCCTGAGAACTTTTTCCCTGAGAAAAAATTACCAACATATCCAGAAAAAGATACAATACAAAACGACAATAATGAAAATAACAACAATAATAATAGTAGTAATGATAATAATGATATAAATAGTTAAAAACAAAAAATAAAAGATATATTGTTAATAATATATACTTTTGAAATTGAAGAAAAGTAAAAAAGCTGATTTTCTCGTACAAGGACTAAAAACCCTAAAAATCTAGCTTTTACACAATCTGAGGCAAAGCCCCGTCTTGTGATTAAAATTTTTAATGGGTTTTATTAAAAATGTAAAACTAATATAAAGACTACTATCTATTTTGTCTACAATCTGAATAAAAGATATATTGCTAATAATATATCTTTTATTTTTATTATTCAACTATTATTAATATAATTTGAATAATATATAAAAAAGGTCGAGCATATAGCTCGACTTTTTTATATTGTTAAAGACTCATCTTTATATTGTTCATCGTCTTCATCTTCTTTATTTTTTTCTTTATCAAAGATTTGCTTTTTAATAGTATATCCTATTACTAATGCTATTAATATTAATAATAATATTATTAACAGACTTATATTTCCTTCTGCTCCAAAACCAAATGCTGGTTTTTCTGTCAATCTTCTGTCTTGTATATTTTGTCCGTTATTTTCAATATTATCTAAAAACATATTTACACTATTGTCTATTGCTTCTCTATCCACAACTATATTTGATATTGCTTGTCTTGCCAATTCTTCATATTCTGGCGTTATTTCTTCTAGATTTCCAAATGTGTATCTTTCAGGTGTGTTTTGATTTTGTTGTTGGTTATCTAGTTCTTGTGTACCTCCCCTATTATTATTATTTGTTTGATTATTTATTATTGGTGGAGTTACATTATTATTTGTTGTAGCTTCTGTGTTTTGTTCTGTATTATTTGTTGTATCTTCTGTATTTTGCTCTGTATTATTTGTTGTATCTTCTGTATTTTGCTCTGTATTATTTGTTACATTTTCTGTTGTTCCTTGGTTATTAGTTGTATCCTGAGTACTACTTTCTATGTTATTTGTTGTTGTTTCTGTATTAGTATCTGTTGTTGTTTGTATATTGTTAGTAGTACTTTCTGTAACTGTATTTGTACTAGTTATGGTTGTTGTTTCTGTTCTACTCTCTGTTGTTACACTTGTTGTCTCTGAATTATTTTGTTTAGTAGTTGTTTCAGTAGCATTTTCAGTAGTTATTGTAGTTGGTTTTGGATTTTCTTTCCATTTTGCATATAGTGTCATATCTCTATGGTAATTTACTGGATTTTCAACTTTGTTTCCTTCACATTTTTCTGTTAGGTACCAACCTTCAAATGTATATCCTGCTCTTATTGGACTTTCTACAACATAATCTTGTCCTTTTGGTATATACTTATCTTCTGTTGGTCCATTTTCATAGTTATGGTTTAATGTTAGTTTTATTTTTGCATTATTGTCTATTTCCCATCTTGCCCATAACATTGTATCTTGTTGAATAGATATTTTACCATTTGTTACTACTTCACCTTTACAACTTGGATTATCGTACCAACCTACAAACTTATAACCTAACAAAGTAGGTTCTTCTATTACATACTGTTGACCTTTATATAATTGGATACTTTTTATTGGTGCACCTTTATAGTTATAATTTAAGGTTAATTCTACTTGGCTATTTTGTTGTTCTTTCCATTTAGCCTTTAATGTTTTATTACTATCCATTAATATAGATGTATATACTTTATCATTATCATCATACCAACCTTGGAAATCATATCCATATCTTTTTGCATTTTCAAGTTGATATGTTTCATCTTTTATAACTTCAATGTTATCTATTTTGTAAACACCATCTATTTCATATCCATAATCTAAAGTTAATGTTACTGTTTGTTTTTGTGTAAATACTGGATATAGGTTTAAATTATTATTTATATATATTGTCTGACCTGGTAAATATTTAGGATTTGTATCATTTTTATTTGTAGACCATCCTAAAAATGTATATCCAGATTTTTCTGGTTTTTGATTCGTTATAGTTGCTATAGATCCTGTTTTATAGTTATTCAAATCTACGTCTATTTCGTTTAAATGTTTATCTGTATCACTATCTAAATAACTTATAAAGTTTTGTAGCCTTACATTTTCACTATAGCTTCTTTGAATTATATTTGCTGTTGTTGGGTCTTTAAAATCTGCTGTAACTTTAAATGTATATACTGTATCTTCTAAATTTAAAGTATTTTCAACATCAATAGGATAAGAATTTTTGTGATAAGATGAATTTATTACTTTCTCTTTTTCACCTTTATAGTTTTCTATATCACTTATTGTAAGACCTGCTCCATCAAATAGCATATCCATTACAAATGTGTCTGCATCTGTTCTTTTTAATGTGTAGTTTATACCTACATATTCTCCTAAAAATAACACATCTGCATTAGTTGCTCCCCACGGTACACTTGACTGTATAGGACTTCCATTTCTTCTTTGTTTTACTTGTATTTCTTTAACATTACTATCAAAAGCTTCAGATATTGTTTTTATTGTACTTGGAATTACTATCTTTTCTATTTTTGTATTTTTAAACGCATCTGAATTTATTCTTTCTAATCCTTCTGGTAATTCTATATAACTTAAATTAGTACAGTTTTGGAATGCATAGTCATCTATTATTTTTAAAGTATTTGGTAATTCTATACTTACTAACTCTGTACAAGACTTAAATGAATCCATATCTATTTCTGTAACCGTAGAAGGAAGTTTTACAGTTTTTAAACTTTTACAATTTTCAAATGAAAATTCTGTTACACCTTCTGGTAATATAGCTTCTTCTATACCACTATTTCTAAAGTATGCTACTTTTAACGTAGATGGTATATTTATATTTTTAATAGGAGCATTCAAAAATGGAGATCCATCTTTATATGTTACACCATTCCAATCTATATATACGTTTGATATACTTTCTAATCCTTCATTTAATGTTATATTAGTTAAATTTGTACAGTTTTTAAAAGCATTTCCATCTATTTGTTTTATTGTAGATGGTAATACAACATTATTTAATTTAATACATTCTTCAAATGTAACACCTGGTATAGATGTTAATCCTTCATTTAATTCTATACTCTCTAATGCTCTACAATTATAAAATACTCTTTGTTCTAATACTTCTAATGTATCTGGAAGTTTTATTTCCTTAAAGCCACAGTTTTCAAAAGCTCTAAGTCCTATTTTTTTCAAGCCTTCGCCATCTTTTATAGTGTTACCATTATCTAAATATTCATTTATTCCAAATGTTACTTTACCTAAACCATAACACCAACAAAATGCCTGTGAACCTATTTCTGTTACTCCTTTAGGTATATATATTTCACTTAATTTTTTATCCCAAGCAAATGCACTTGAGCCTATAATTTTTAAATTACTATTTTCAGATATATTTACAGTTTCTAACTTTTCACATTCATAAAATGCATTACTCTTTATATTTTCTAAACTATCTGGAAATGTTATAGTTTTTAAATTTTCACATTCATAAAATGCATTAGTTCCTATTTCTGTTATTGGGGCTTTTATATCAACACTTTTTATAGTTGTATTACTACGAAATGCTTCGTTATATATAGAAGTTATAATTAAGGTTTCAATAGCATTTCCATTTTGATATTTTATACTCTCTGGTATTATTATTGTATCTTTATCACCTAAATAAGATCTTAAACTTACATTTCCATTTTCTTCTTTTTCTAATACAAAGTCATCTACAAGTATAGTTTCTTTCCATATTATAGCTTTTGCTCTCCAAGGTGCACCATTTATAGTATCTCTAGAATATTCTGGTAGTTTAACTATGGTTTCTGTATAAAATGCATCTGAATTTATACCGTCTTCTGTAATATTATGACCTGGTATAACCAGTTCTTTTAATGATTTACACTCATTAAATGCATTTTGACCTATACTAGTTATAGTAGATGGTAAAGTTACATCCTTTAAGTTTTTACATTCATTAAATAAACTATTTGGTATAGCTTGAAGTGCATCTGGTCCGTCTTCTATAACTACTTTTTCAAGTCCAGATGAGTTAAAAGCACTATATTCTATTGTACTTACAGTGGCTGGAATTGTTATTTCCTTTAATCCTGTACAACTATAAAATGCAGAATTTCCTATTGATTTTATTCCCTGTGATATTGATACTTGGCTTAAAGCTGTACAATTACAAAATGAAGAGTTTCCTATACTTTGTACACTTGATGGTATTGTTATATTTAATAAATTTTCACATCCATAAAATAATGAATCACTAATAGTAGATAAATTATTTGATAAAGTTACATTTTTTAAATTTTTACATCCATAAAATGTACTAGCTCCTAAATCTACAATATTATCTGACATAGTTATAGATTCTATATTTTCTTGATTTTTAAATACATTTTTAACTGTTCCTTTAACAGTTACTTGTTTAGAAACTCCTGAAATAGTCTCACCAGATATAGTCTCTGGGATATTAACGTCAGTATCATTTCCTATATATTTTTTAATATATCCATCAGAATCAACAACCCAGTCATTATCAACTACTGTATCTTGATAATATACAACTGCATCTTCTGTATCTTTAAAATATGACTCTAATTTAGTACTTTTAGGCATATTAATAACTATTGTTTCTAAGTTTTTAGTTGCTGCTTTATCATAAGACCCACCTATACTAGTTGGATAAAGATTTTTAACTGTATTAATTTTTAAATTTTTTACTACATTGATTGATTTATTATAACTACCATAATCAAATTCAGCAGTTCTAAATAAATCTAGATTACCTTTAATATCAAGTTCTTCAATATTCATTTTCCTTTTTGAGCTATATTCTGCAAATGCTACTAAATAAACTTCTTTTATATTTTCTGGTATTACTATTTTACCTTTAAGAGCTGTATTATAAAATACTCCAGCATTAATTTTAGTAAGATTTCCATTTTCAATTGTTAAAGTTTCAAGTTTAGTACAACTAGCAAAGGCATTGTCACCTATTTCAGAAATATTAGCAGGTATTGTTAATTTAGTAATATTATTATTAGTAAAGGCATTTTCACCTATTGTTTTTAAACTAGTTGGAAGTTCTATATTTTCTAATCCACAGTTAGAAAATGCTTGCCTTTCTATTGTTTCCAAATTGTCTGAAAGTTTAATATTTTTTATACTTGTTTGCCAAAATGCACTAATACCTATTTTTTTCAAACTATTAGGTAAAACTAAGCTTTCTATACTTCCTGTACATTGACTGAAAGCGTGAGATTCTATTGTTTCTAAATTTGCTGGTAATTTTATATTAGATAAATTATTTCCATTAAATGTGTTAGAATTTATTTTTGTTAAACTATCTGGTAAAATTACACTTTCTAATTTAGAGTTACTAAATGCACTATTACCTATACTTGTAACTTTATCTGGTATAACAAGTTCACCTGTTATGGCAGTATTCCAAAATGCACTTTGTCCTATTGTTACTAATTCACTTGGCAAATTTATTTTACTTAGGTTATAATTATTTGCAAATGCCTTATCTCCTATTTTTTGTACTTTGCTACCATCTTCAAATACTACTGTTTTTAAGTTTCTACCTAAAAAGGCTTGAGGTGCTATTTCAACAACGTCTACCCCTTCTATTTGAACTGGTATAACTATTTCACTAGGAACAAATACTCCAGTACTAAATCCTCTAATTGTTCCAGTATTTTTATCAAAATCTAAATATTCATTAACAGCTAATGGGCTTACCAAATTACTGTTTTCTTTATCTTCATTTAGATTTGAGCTGTTTTCTTTATTTTCTTCACTTGATGTCAATTCTGTGCTGTCTTCTTTATTTTCTTCACTTGATGTCAATTCTGTACTGTCTTCTTTATTTTCTTCACTTGATGTCAATTCTGTACTGTCTTCTTTATTTTCTTCACTTGATGTCAATTCTGTACTGTCTTCTTTATTTTCTTCACTTGGGGTCAATTCTGTACTGTCCTCTTCACTTTCTTCACTTGATGTCAATTCTGTACTGTCCTCTTCACTTTCTTCACTTGATGCTAATTCTGTACTGTCTTCTTCGTTTTCTTCACTTGGGGTCAATTCTGTACTGTCCTCTTCGCTTTCTTCACCTGATGTCAATTCTGTACTGTCTTCTTCGTTTTCTTCACTTGATGCTAATTCTGTACTGTCTTCTTCGTTTTCTTCACTTGGGGTCAATTCTGTACTGTCTTCTTCGTTTGAATCTTCTATTATTTCAATGTCTGCTAATTGGGCAGCTAAAACTAAATTTTGTGGCACTGACATTGTAGAAGATACCATAATAACAGCTAATATAGCTGATAAAATCTTTCCTAATTTTGCTGTCGATTTCATAAAATTACCTCCTTAAAATAGACCACGACAAAAATGCCACCTTAAAAGCCAGCTTATTTTAATATATGGTCATACATAATAAAGGTTAATTAACCCCCCCCCGTTAATTCTAAAAGTATTGATACATAGTTTTATATTTGTGTTACGAGTTTGTTTCATATTTATCCCCCCTTTACCATTTTTTTATTATTTTACCACTTTATATATTTTTAGTCAATACTTTTACTATAAAAAGACTATATACTGTCTAAATTTTAGTCATTTTTTACAACTATTAGACAGTATATAGTCTTATTTTTTAATATCCACTATCTGAAAGAATAATATCTATTATATAAAACATTTCTTCTATTGTCATTACATTTTTAGGATTAACACTAGTTGCCTCACCATAAAAGCCTATTTCTCCTGCTTTTATAAGGTTAGTTTGATAAGCTTTATTAGCGTTTATTATGTCTTTATAAGGTGTTGTGTTAATATTATCTATTGGTTCATATTTAGACTTAGTTTTTGTTTCATAAAGTTTAACTAAAGTGTTAATACCTGCTTCTCGTCCAACCACAGAACCTTGTAACAACATTCCAGAACGTTGTAAAGATTGATAATCTTGTTCAGATAAGCCTCCATTTATAGTAATTTCTTTTTTACCATTAGCTATACCAGATACAATGTTATTAAATTGAACTACTGATATAGGGTCTTTCATATTTACATTGTTTAAATCTGTAAATACTATTTTATTATTAATATTTACAAGTATATTTGTATCATTGTTGTTATTAATATTTGTTTCTTTCACACTATTAGCAATAGTGGTATATTTGCCTAATCTATTAGTTTTTACAGTATGTATTCCTGTTTCACTATTGTATATAGATGGCACACTTTCCCAAAGATTATTATTTATATTTCTATATGCCAAAACATTGTTATCTATTGTTAAGCTTCTATTTTTTAATTTTAAGAATATATCCATATCTGAACCTGTATAACTTAATGGAGTATATACTCCATTATTATCCACAGATATTTTTATATACTCTGGAGTAGTACCATAAACTTGATTATAATTTAATACTGGTAATCCATCTGGATTTTGCATAATTTCTATTAAAACTGTTGTGTTCATATTTAGTTTTACAGCATTTTTTACTTCTGGCGTATTTAAAAATGCTGGATTTAATGTAAATCTTGTTCCACCAGTAGTTATACTAAGTGATATTTTTCTTTGTTCAAAAGCTGATATTATAGAATATGGTATTTCTACTTTTCTATTTTTTATAGTATAACCATTATGACTTGTAAGGTCTATATTATAATTATATACTTTATTATTTATAAGTTTTGTTATAAATCTTTGGTCTACTAAATTATCTGCGTTGCCATTTTCATCTGTTTTATTAGAACGAAATCTATAAGTTAATGTTTTTGTAAGATAGTCATATAGTATTTCAAAGTCCTCTGTTGGTAAAGGATATAAATCATCTATTATATTTCCATCATAATCTCCATTACCGTCTGTTGAAAAACTTGTTCTATATCTAAAAGTCGTTGTCCATTCTGACTCTGCAGTCAAAACTCTATCTCCTTTTGGCTCTACTGTTGGTATTTCTATTTCTATTGCATCTTTAAAGTCTTGGTTAGGAGATACTTGAACTATATAGCTATAAAACTTTTCAATAGTACCATCTGATCCTTTAGATATAGTAACTTTAGTTTTAGCTCTAGTATAGTAATATCTATTAGCTATAAGTTCATTAAATTTTACCATATATGTCTTTTTAAGATTTGGGTCTAACAATGGCTCTGTTGTTTCTCCACCGTTTGCTTTAGGGTCTGCTAATAAGTCTTCTGGGTCTCTAAGCCATTCTAATACTAAATATTTGTCTGTAATAGGTTTATAGTCTTTGTTATTATTTGTATTATATGTAGAAAGACTTTTTTCAGAAGCTAAGCCAAATCCACTAGGTGGCTCTGGATTTTGTATATTATTTGTCCTAACATAAAGTGGAGTGGACCAATCTGATGCTCTGTCTGTTCCCTCTACAATAGCTCTAATCCATATATAATAACCAGTGTCTGGGAAAAGTGGTTGTATGTTATATTTTAAAAATTCTCTTCCATCATCTTTGTTATATGCTGATGAATTATCTTTTATATTTTGGCTATCAATAAGCATACTAGCACTTGAAGGGTCATCTAATACATTTTCATCTATTGCTAGCTCATATACTATTTTATTTGATAAATTTTGCCATTCTACTTCTATTGACATATCTGTTTTTGATACTTCGTATAAAGTAGGTATAACTGGCGTTATTTCCACATCTGTATCTTTAGGTAAGGTAGTGGCTAAAAGATAAGTAGGATAAGCATCTTTTTTGCCATCTTCAAGTATCCTATAAGGTCTTAATAAAATAGCATATGTTGTATTTTCTTTTAAATCTCCTACTAAATATTCTGCATATATTTCTTCTGTAAATGTAGGTTGAATTTGTTTCCATTGTTCACTCTCTGATTGTAATAGTCGTTCTATATATTGTTCATATCCTCCATTTTGATTTATTTCATCAAAAGGCACAACTATCATTTCATATTCTATATCTTTAGATGATATATCCATATCTCTAATAACTAAGCTACTTGCTCCTGTATATCCAGCTTGAGAAAAGGCAAGTCTAACGTCTTCTTGTGTTTGTTTGTCATAAAACTGTATTATTTTATCTGTATCTTTTATTTCTTTTCCAAAGATAAGTTTTCCATCTCTAAGTGCTGCACTAGAATACCACGTATCTGTCTCTTCATCATATACTTCAAACCATTTTGTGTTCCACTCTACAGTAATATCATTTTGATTTATTACATCATTGCCATTTTCATCTTTTTTAACTCTAAAAGGTGGCTTTGATAAGGTCTTTGGATTTGATATATCTCCACTTGGTGAAACATATATTTGACTATTAGCCGGATCAGATGACAAACCTAATCCGTCTGAAGTAGGCTTTGTAGCTACTATTCTAATATAATATGTTTTATTTTGTTCTAAAGGCTTTGTTATAAAGGCACCTGTTTCATCAATTGTCACATACTCTGTTATTTGCTTATAAAATACTTTGTTTGTTGCCTCTTTTATATTTGTTGTTTCTATTTCTGTGGCCGATACTTTATCCATTATTTTAGGTAAGCCTAGTCTATTAAGATTGGCTAAAGAATCTGTAATCCATACGTCATATACAACATTTGTATCAAAGAAAAGTCCCTTGTCATCTAAGTTAGCTTCTTCATCTTTGTTATAAGGTGGTCTTATAAATGTATCCCAATATAAGTCTATAACACTTTTATTATTTGCTATATTAACTTTAGGATAAATATTAGGCTTATTAGGAGTAACATTTACAATACTTGGGTCATACATTGCTATTTCAGATTCTATTGGTGCGCTTGAATCTTTTATTGTAAATCTTATTTTAAAATAAGTTTTTTGAGTAGGCTTTAATATACGCCAGCTATTTATGTTTACTACATCCGTTGGACCGTGTATAGTTCCTATAATATTTTCTATTTGATCTATACTTGAACCTGATAAAATTTCTATCTTCTCTACTGTACCTACTGTTATTATCCCTGATATATCTCCCCATTGTAGTTTAAGATAATCTTTACCATCTTCCACAACATTTAATGGTATAGATACATAAGCATCATTTGTTCTATATTGTACAAACTTTTTAGAGTTAAAACTTATTTTTTTTGTTTTATTATCTATACTTACTTGAGAACTATCCTCTTTTCTTATTTCAGTTCCATTATATAATGGCTCTACTTTTACAGCAAATATAGTAGCTGGTTTAATATTTTCATTTGTTATTTTATATGTAAGTCTATTTACATTTCTATTTTCATCTTTAGATGGTATTAAGTCTGTATTATCTATACTTACATCAATTTGAGAATTAAAAGAGTCATTTCCTACACCTGCTCCACCTTGTTGATAATAAATTCTATATCCTGTAAATATATTTTTACCATCATAAGTTGGATTATCAAATGTTACCTCTAATGTGTTTCCATACCCTTTAGCGTCTACTTTTATGTCTGTCATAAAAAGAGCACTTTCTTCTGGTGTAGTGGAATCATAAGGGGCTTCAGTAATAGACCCATCAGTATTTGTATGTGTGTGATATGGTGTTACTTTATATTCATATATACTTCCAGAGTTTAATCTATCTCTTGTTAATGTTACATTTTGTTGATTATTTTGAACTTCTTTAAGAACATTAAATGTACTATCAATAGCTGTTGCGTTACGTTCAGATATTCTAATAGCTCTAGCTTGGTGTGATGGTTCTGTTCCCCAATCTGGATTTGTCCATTCAAGCAAAAAAGAATAAGTAGGGTCTGTGTTTCCGCTTACAGCTTTTATAGATTTAATTTTTACGTGTTTTTGTGGTGTTGCCATTATGCTTAAAGGCATAGAGCCAATAAGCATAATAGTACACATTAAAAAGCTAATATATCTTTTTATTGGATTAGCTCTCATAGAGTATACCCTCCTATATACCTAACATAGTAGACATATTAACAAGGGTTTGTAAAAATTCTTGTACAGTAATAGTACCTTTTGCATTCATATTTGCATTATTATAAATCCCTGTTTCAAATGCTACTTGTATAGATTTTTTATAATTTGTATTAATATTTTTAATATCTTGTGTTAATTTATAATTTCTTATTTTTACTGTTTCTAATTTAGTGCCACTTCTCATTTCATATACTTTCATTGTTATATATACGGCTTCTTCAGTTGTAATATTATTATCCATATTTCTAGTAGATAGTGTAATGCCCTTTGTTTTAAAGAATTCAACTGAATCTTGTGTCCTACTAGCTCCTGCTAATCTAGCTAAAGAGCCTATTACTTGTCTTCTTGTCATAGGTGATTTTAAGTTAATGTTACCATCTTTTCCTAAAAAGTCATCTAAGCCATATTTTACAACAATATTAGTCATTTGATTTCCATTAGGTAAGTTACCTACACCGTTTATAACAAGTTTTTTACCAGCAAATATATATTCTCCTGTCTCTCTTATATATATAGCCTTTTTACCTAAATAATCTTTGACAGTAACACTTATCCAGTTACCTTGAGATTTTTTATATCCACCTGTTGATATATCAGCTGATATAGTATAAGCAAATATAATATCTCCATTTAAGTATTGTATACCCAATGTTTTTCTTGATAGAGAATTTAAATCTTTACTTAACTCATCTCCAAATTTTGATTTAAAGCTATCTACCATTTTAGATATTTTTTGAACCATAATATTATTGTCTGTTTTGTCTTTTATAAGTTCTTCTATCTCTTCCTTAATTTCAGTAGAGAATTCTTTTTCTTTTAAAAGTTCGTCTATATAACTAAGCATTTGGCTATCCCAATCTACTATAAGACTTTTTGTTCCTATAACACTTATACTTATTTGAGCCGAAGGACTAAGGCTATTTGAACCGTCTATAATATATTTATTGTTTCTAAAGTCTACTGATAGCTTAATAAAATAGTCTTGTAAGTTAGAACTTTTTGTTCCAATTTCTTCAGTAATTTTTTTAATAACGTCATTATCATAAGGATTAATTGTTTTAGCACTAAAAATTACATCTGCTCCATTGTATGATATTTTAAATCCTTTATTTGCATCAAATGCTTTTATTATAGCACTAGCTGGTAAATAATATTCTTTATAGCTACCACCTTTTCCTGCTACAAGATCTATAATACTATTGTTAGTAGAGTTTATTATCTTATCAAAATATTGTGGTCTATAATATACAACAGTATTAGAACTAGTATCTTTACCAAACCAATATGGTTGATTTTTTAAGTCTTCTATTTGGTCTTTAAAATTTTTATCCCAATTATTAACATCTTCGTCATACTCATTTTCATTATTATCAGAATCTGTCCTATGTTCTACTTCATTAGAATATATAGACGGAGCATTTAAAGGATTATTAATCATTCTTACCCTTATTGTATACATAGTACCAGATTTTAAGCCAGTTATTTTATATGTTACTTTTATTGTTTTGCCGTCTTGATTTTCTACAAAGGTAAGTTTAGTTTTATCCATTGTTGTATCTTTGCTCCACTCACCTAAATCTTCTTTTAAAGAATATTGTAAATCATACTCTGTACCAATAAGACTTAAATCCATTTTTGGTATGTCAAAACTTATAACAACTTCACTTTTTTTGTTATATTCAGCTTTTGGCTCTACTCTAAGATTTGTAGGTCCTGTTGTGTTTTTTGTTGTAAAGCTAAGTGGTACCCAAACAGAATATGCTTTATCTTCTCCCTCTACTATTCTAACTGTTCTTATATAATAAAAATATACTTGATTTGGAGATAATGTTTTATCTAATATATTCCCCTCAGAGCCTTGCCAATTTATATATTCATATCTATCTTTAGATGCTTCTGTTGTAGAGAAAGTATTGTTTGTACTGTCAAACTCATAAAGTTTATTTTCAATAGTTCTTAATCCCTCTTTGTTTTTTATGTTAGAAAGATTTTGCCACGTTTTTTCATAGCTATCTTTAGATTTTAAGAAAGAATCTGGTAATGCTTCACCTTTTATTTTAATAAATTGATATTCTAAAGTAGATTTTGCATCTTGTTCGTCTTGTACACTATCATTTACTCTGTTCCAAATTAAATTAGCCGAATTTAATGTTATATTATCTGCAACAAATTTATTTGGAGCTGGTGGTACTTTTTCACTTTCATCTGGAGTTTCTGGTTTTATTGTTGTAGCTGTTATCATTTTTGAAAATTTAGAATAATCTAATTTGTCTGTTAAAGCATCACCATTTTCATAAGGTGTAACATTAGTTCTACCAACTATATAATATGTTTCATTTTCATCTAAGCCATCAAAGTTTATTCTTTGTTTAGATAATTGAATATCTTGACTAACATTAGCTATTTGTACTATTCCTTTTTGTCTTAAAGTATCTAATAATAGCCCTTTATCTCCACTTCCTGTTTTTACGTTAATATTTATACCCTCATTTGTCATAGTCTGTTGATTGTTATATTTATTTATTTTTTGTTTTATGTTATTAGGTATTTCTTCGTCTTTTGAATATTTTACTAATTCGTCAAACAAAGCTTTATCTTGAGTTATGTAAAAATCATATTTTATAGATTCATCTTTAAGTTCCCTACCGATAGTTTTTAACATAATTTCATTATAATTATAAAGTAAGTCGTCTTCATCTTCATATTTTAATGTGTCATAATTTATGCTAAATTTGTGATCTGTTATAGTATCTTGTAAAACTTGTAAATTTTGAGGAGCTGGTACTTCTATATCTTCAATACCATTTAATGTAAGTGTAACTGGTAAGGATAAACCTGTTTCAAATGGTTCGTTTGTCCCATTATTCTCTATTTCATATTTACCTTTGTTAGCTAAAAAATATGTATTAGGATATTGCAAAACTTTAACATCAGCAGAATCCTTTGATGACACTGATATTTTAAATGTTACATTAGCCTCTAATATTTTATTTGTTTTACCTCCACTTACCTCTGTTCTTTCACTTGTAAAAGTTTTATCAGGATCTGTCAATAACTCTATACCACTATTATTATTATATTTAGTTGATAAGGTATATTTTATATTATCTGTATTTCCGTTATCAAATTCTAAATTTACACCAATAAAATCCTCTGTCTCAAAACTATCAGGTGTATTACCTTTATAAAATAAATAGTCTATGTTAAAGTTAGAAGTACCTTTATGTCGTTTTATTAATCCCTGTAAAACACTTTCATAATCTATGTCCCATTTTAAAGTTAAAAATAGATTTTCTGGGTCATCATCTTTTTTAACAATATTAGCACTTACTATTTCTAAATTTTTAGGAGAGGATAAAACTATATCTTCCTCATGTGGTTTAAATTTTAAAATCTGAGATGTAAATTGTTGTTGCTTTCCAGGGGTTAAATCTGGAGGAGTAAAGCTAAAGTCTACTCTAAAGAATTTTTCTTGTGGATTAATAGCGTCTAAGGGTACAGATATTAATATTTTATCCTTACCTCTATTTTTTTCTTCATATGTTGCCCAGTTGCTTAATGTATCTTTCAGGTCTCCTTGATGAACTACATAAAATCCATCATATCCTTCATATGGTTCAATTTCTAAATAAAACTCAGATGCTCCTAAAGCTACAATTTTATATTTAGGATATGTATATACTGTACCTATTGGCAAAGTAGCTGCCAATGTTTCAAATGAGTCGGTCTTTCTAGCTGCCGATATAGATATATCACTATATATTGTACTTGCCTCTAAATTTTTTAATGTAAGTGTACCTTTATTCGTATTGGCATCATAAGTATATTCTCCTGTTATACCTTTATTATTAGGATTTATTGTAACATTATTATTACTATAAATATTATCTATTCTTACTTGTAATTTTTTATCCGCTTCTGAATGTCCTAAGTTAAATACTACTTCTGTATCTTTATCATTTGTAGGATTTACAAACTCAAATTTTCCTCCACTTCCTGATGGTTGTGTATTTTGTTTCCATTCTTTTGGAGTATTAAATGTAATACTAACCCCTACAACATCTCCCCCAGGATATTCTGTTATAGGTCTCTTTGTCTGGTTTATTAAATCTTTACCAGTATTTTTGCCATTAGCATTAGCAAAAGGCTGTACTGTAAATCCATTTACTGTATCAATACCTAAAAATATATTTTTCTTTTCAGTTTCATCTATACTATTATGTTTATAGTTTAATTCAAAAGGATATATATTCCCTCTTGCAACACCATTAGTAACAAAATACATTTGACCATCTTTCCAAAGGAATTTTATAGTATTTCCATAATATTGAAATGATGCACCTCCATTTGATCCTATTTCAAAAGAAACCTTTGTAGCATTACCATTTTTATTCGTACTATCTAATTTAAAAGTTTCATCACCTGGAAAGTTTGTTGTATTAGCTGATACATATGTTCCGTCTTTATATATTAATAGCTTTTTATTACTGTCATTTCCATTATTTTTTACATCATTATTTCCATTAACCTTATATGTAACTTTAGATTTACCATTTTGTCTAGTAACTTGAAATTCTATCTCCTTACCATCTGCAATAGGATATTTTAAAGTATATGTACCATTGGTGTTTGCTGTACCTCCTATGGTATCTATATTCCAGGATAAAAATACCTCATCACTATCAGACGCTCTTGCTACTACTTCTAATTTTTCATTTAATGTAGCATCTTTATTCCAAAGAAAATTTGTTTTACTGTTAGCCCTTGGTTTAGCATCTGCCAAAATAATGGAGCTAACATTAGCTAACATAGTATTTACTATCATAACAAATAGTATAATTTTAGCTATTATTTTTCTCATTATATTACCCTCCTAAATTTATTATAAATATTTATTTTTAGACATTATATATATTATATCGTAAATTTATAATAAATAAAATAGTTTTTATAAATTTTTTTATTTATAAAAATTTTGCCATATATATTTATTAGTTCACATTTATACACTATAACTTGCCTTTAAATATTATATATGATATAATAAAGTTCAACTTATAATCTTTGAGGTGAAAAAATGTATATTTTTAAACAAGCCAAAAATGCAATATTTCATTTTGACAAATATCCTGAACTTTTAGAAACAAAGCTTTCTAAAGTTATTTTTTATGCTTTGTTTTTTATAATATTTTTTAATGCCATATATTCATCTTATCCTTTCATTTCATATTATACAAAAACAAAAGGATTTGATAATTTTGTTGAAAAATATATTCCGGATTTTAAAGTAGTAGACAATAAATTAGTTATAGATAAATATTATAAAACTTCCACACCACTTGATATGACTATTATATTTGACCCTGAAGAAAACAACTATATAACAGAAGAAGATAAAAAAGACGTGAAAGGTCTTATATTAAAAGTTACTCCTACTCATATTATTTCTTCTGAGTTAGGTCTTAATATTCAAATCAAACCTTTATTAACTACATTTAATATTTATGATAAATCCGATTTATCAAATACTAAATATTTAATTAACATCTCTAATATTATTGCATTTATATTATTATTTTTCATTTTTATTTTAAAGGATATTTTATTATTATTAATATTCACTATTTTAATAAGTTTAATATCTAGTTTTTATGGTTTAAAATTATCTTATCAGACTATTTTTAAGCTTGCTGTTTATGTTAGCACTATACCTTATATTTTTAAAATTGTTTTTTATTTATTTTCAATTCCTATACCTTATATAATTTATATAGGTATTATATTATCCTATTTACATTTTATATTTAAAACTATTTTAATAGATAATAATAAATCAAAAATTAATGCTAACTAAAATAACTCATAAAACTAACTTATAATAGTATCTATTGTAAAAAGCTAAAATAATACATAATTTAAAATTATAAAACAAATAAGGTGTAATTTATTTTTAATTACACCTTATTTGCTTATATAAATATATGTTTTAGCCTTTAAAATTTATTATTTATCTCTAAGTTGTGCTTGTAGCTTTTCTTCAAGTTCTTTTAATATTTTTTTCATAGGTCCATTTACTTCTTCGTCTGTAAGAGTTTTTTCATTAGACCTAAATAAAATACTATAAGCTACTGACTTATAACCTTTTTCTATTTGTTCACCTTTATAAACATCAAATAATTTAACATTTTCTAAAAGTTTACCACCCTTATTTTTTATTATTTTTTCTATTTCTTTTACATTTATTTCATCTTTAACTAACATAGAAATATCTCTTTGAATATTTGGATATTTTGGTAAAGGTTTATATGATATATTAAAATTAGTAAGTTCTACAAGTTTTTCTATATATACTACACCAAAATAAACTTTTGTTCCTATATTATAGTTAGATGCTACTTGTGGGTGTATTTCTCCTACATATCCTATTTCTTCATTTTTTTCATCTGTTATAATAGCTGTTCTTCCTGGGTGCATATAAGATAAACTATCTATTTGACTGTATTCTACTTTTTCTTCCATACCTAACTCACAAAATAGATTTTCAAACACACCTTTTATATCATAAAAGTCTATATTCCCATACATACCAATTGTTAAAATATCTTTTTCTATTGGTAATTCTTTAAGAGGTAGTTCTTTTGGTAAATAAACTTTTCCTATTTCAAACAAATATGCTTCTTTATTTCTTCTATTGTAATTAGTAGCTATAGACGTAAGCATACCATTTAAAGTAGACGTTCTCATTATACTAAAATCTTCTCCTAAAGGATTAGATATAGTTACAGTATTTCTAAGCTCGCTATTTTCTTCTATATTTAATTTATCAAATACTTTAGGGCTTTCAAAAGAATAAGTCAAAGCTTGACTAAGTCCACAACAAACCATAGTATTTGCTATTTTATCTATTATATTTTGAGTGTATGTCTTTTTACCTACTGTTGGTGTACCAGTAGATAGAGTAACCTCTATATTATTGTATCCATAAAATCTTGCTACTTCTTCTGCAAGGTCTGCCTCTGTTTCTAAATCTGGTCTAAAAGTAGGTATTTTAGCCGTTTTGCCATCTGATTCTACCTCTACTAAAGCAAGTAAATCTATAATTTCTTTTTCAGAAAGATTTGTTCCTAAAAGTTTATTTATTCTATCACTATCATAAGATATACTAGAGATTTCTCTTTTTTGTGGATAAAAATCTAAATATCCTTTTAACACTTCTCCACATTGTAACATATTTATTAACTGGCAAGCTCTATCTAAAGCTAATATTGATAAATTAGGGTCTAAGCCTTTTTCATATTTACTAGACGCATCTGTTCTAAGTCCAAGTTTTTTAGCTGTAAGTCTTATATGAGTTCCATTAAAGTTTGCTGATTCTAAAAGAATAGTTTTAGTGTCATTAGTAATCATAGAGTTTTCTCCACCCATTATACCAGCAAGGTCTATTACCTTGTTTTCATCTTGTATAACAAGTACAGTTTCGTCAAATTCTCTTTCAATACCATCTAATGTAACCAGCTTTTCGCCTTTATTAGCATTTCTAACAATAAGTTTTTTACCTTCTATTTCATCATAGTTATAAGCGTGCATAGGTTGACCTAACTCAAGCATAACATAGTTTGTTATATCAACTATATTATTTATAGGGCGTATGCCTGCTGCTGTTAATCTATGTCTTAACCATTGCGGAGAAGGTTCTATTTTAACATTTTCTATAATACGACAAGTATATCGAGGGCAAATATCATAATTTTTAATTTGTATATCTATCATATTTTCCATAGATTTATCTTTTTCTATAACTTCTATTTTAGGCATATTAAAAGGTTTTCTAAATGTAGCTGCTGCCTCTCTAGCAAGGCCTATTATACTAAAACAGTCTGGTCTATTAGACGTAATTTCAAATTCTACTACATCTTCTTCTATTTGTAATATTTCTTTTACACAGCTACCAAGAGGGTGTTCTTTATCAAAAATATAAATTCCATTTTCTGGAGCTTCTGGATAGTCGTTTCTTGTATATCCGAGTTCTTCAACCGAACAGAACATACCATTAGATTCTACTCCTCTTAGTTTACTTCTTTTTATTTTTAATCCTTCTGCAAGTGTAGCCCCATCTAAAGCAACTGGCACATATGCTCCTACAAAAAGATTAGTAGCACCTGTCACTATTTGAATTGGTTCATTTTCACCTATGTCTGCTTTTACAACTACTAATTTGTCTGCATCTGGGTGCTTTTCTATTTCTAAAACTTTGGCTACAACTACTTTTGTTATATCTTTTCCTTTATTTTCTACTCCCTCTACTTTAGAACCTGATAAAGTCATTTCATCACAAAATGTTTTTACATCACAATCTATATCAACATAATCTTTAATCCACGACATTGGTAAATTCATTTTTATATCCCTCCTAAACTAAAATTGTTCTAAAAATTTAACGTCATTTTCAAATAATAATCTTAAATCTGTAATTGCATATTTTTGCATAGTTACCCTTTCAAGTCCCATACCAAAAGCAAATCCACTATATTCTTTAGGGTCTATACCAGCCATTTCTAATACTTTAGGGTTAACCATACCACAACCTAAAAGTTCTATCCAACCACTATTTTTACATACTCTACACCCCTTACCTCCACAGGCAAAACAAGATGCGTCCATCTCTGCACTTGGTTCTGTAAATGGAAAGTGGTGAGGTCTAAATCTTACTTTTGTATCTTCTCCCAAAAGTTCTTTAGCAAATACTGTTAAAGCACCTTTTAAATCTCCCATAGTTATATTTTTATCTACAACAAGTCCTTCTAACTGATGAAAAACTGGAGAATGAGTAGCATCTACTTCGTCAGAACGATATACTCTCCCCGGAGCTATAATTTTTATAGGCATATCTTTATTTTCCATAACACGAACTTGAACGGGTGAGGTTTGTGTCCTAAGTACAAAATCTCCTAATCCATTTACATAAAATGTATCTTGTTCATCTCTAGCTGGGTGATTTTTAGGTATATTTAAAGCCTCAAAGTTATAATAAGCTGTTTCTACCTCTGGTCCTTCTGCTATTTCATATCCCATACCTATAAATATATTTTTTATATCATCTATAACTTGTGTCATAGGGTGTTTATTGCCAATTTTTTTAGTCTTAGCTGGCATTGTAACGTCTATTTTTTCTGCTTTAAGTTTTATTTCTTGTTCTTTAGCTAATAAAGATTTTTTTATACTATTTATTTTTTCTTCAATATCTGTTCTAATCTCATTTGCAAGTTGCCCTATTATAGGTCTTTCTTCTGAAGATAAACCTCCCATACCTTTTAATATACTGGTAAGTTCTCCTTTTTTCCCAAGTATTTCTACTCTTATCTCTTCTAATTCTTTTAAATCGTTTATTTTATTAAGCCTTTCTACTGTTAAGTCTTTTATTTTTAATAGTTTTTCTCTCATTTTTATGCTCCTTTCAAAGTTTTTAATTATTAAATTTTTGATACTTTGTATTAATTAGTTTTTTTGATACTCTGTATCAAAATAAACAACATACATACATACGTACATACAAACAAATCTTTCATATTATTCTTTCATAAAATTAAACCTAAAATCTGTTTATAATTTTTATCTTGAATAATAATTTAACCTAAAAAAGCTTCCGTCCCAAAAGGGACGAAAGCATAATTTCCGCGGTACCACCCAAATTTGTAAAGCTTAGCCTTACACACTCATAGACGTAACGAGCCTTAAACGTATCTTTCTAATAAGAAAATCTGTTCAAAAGATATACTCCAGCGTGAACTTCTATATTACTTTATCTTAAAGATGCTTTCAGCCACGGCATCTTCTCTCTAAAAGAACCATAATATATACTTT